>CAZIXY010000094.1:0-11467 GCA_964543315.1 uncultured Desulfobacteraceae bacterium
ACTTGCCCGCCGTGCGGCAGGCGGGGCATGAAGCTTTCTGCGGTCAGCGAACAGCAGCCTGCCAAATTATTTTTTTTGTCTTTTGCTGAATGTTTACCTGCCGTTCTTATGGCAGGCTGAATGCCGAATGCCGACAGCTTGCCTGTCATTGAGAAGAATGACATGCTGGTTTGTTTATACTAAACTATACACCTGTGGGAAGCGAAGGCATGGGATTCTTCGAAAGGCAGCATCTTTCGGATAAGGAACCACCGCTTGGTGCTTGCGGCCCGAGTCGCGGGCTGCATTGCAGCGACCTCATGGTATCAAATTCCTCCTGTTCCAGCAGGCTGCAGGGAGGGCCGCTTGCAGCGCAGGAGTAGATGCGGCCTGGAGAAGAGTGCCATGCCGAGCAATCTGATCGGCAGTGCGTTACAAACCGCCCTTAGATTTCAATAACCCTGCCAACCCCTCCCTCTAAATACTTGTCGGGATAAAGGGCCTTAATTTCTTTTTTGTACTGGGTGCAATGAGTAGGGCAAATCTTTTCCAGATTTTTTACAATACTGAATTCATTGAATCCGTGCAAACCGCCTATTAGGAAGTCTATTTTCCCAAGTCGGGACGCCTCTTCCAAAATTTCCCTGACACCGGGATGAGAGCATCCCGCAATCACAACCAGGCCGGCTTCCGTTTTGATTACGAGAGACTGTTCTATACCCATCAGCTCACCTGTTGAAAAAATATTTTCGTGGATTTTTATTGGACCCTTGACCCTGATAATGTCATCCCCGATGGGCGGTAAAGGGCATGAAAAAGGGATGTAGACCCTGCATGGTTTCAAGGCCAAAAAACCGGCCAGCCCCCCCGTGTGGTCCCAGTGGGCGTGTGATATGACGACTTCATCAATGATGGTTGGATCTATATCCAGCTTTGCCATATTCCATAGTAAAATGTTGGCATTTGCCCCTGTATCAAAAAGTATGTTCCTGCCGTGGGACTCTATAAGGCAGGAAAAACCCCAGTCGGCCCGGAGGCCCTCTTTCCACACCTCATTGTCATATGTGATCGTAATTTTCATCTTCTGATTCCTCGCAAAATTACTCCAGTGTTTTGTCTATTGAGCCGTCGGGCAGCATCGAATCCGGATGGTACTGAAAATTTTCTTCCATCTCATATCTCCTGCAGTTTTTCCAGTCTCCGTGACAGTAATGTTCGACCCACTCTCGATTTAACTTTCCCTGCTCAAAAAACCGTTTCATCGGACAGACCGGATACCATTTGCATTCTCTGGAATGTGTTTTCATTTTGTGTGGTTTTTTGGAGGAAGATCAAGTGCGCTGACTTTCATTTTTATATCGAGGACAGGACTTCCGTCTATCGCATCAAGTCCTTCCACATACAGCATTGTGCCCTCAATCCTGATCAGCCTGACATCTTGAACTGCAATCTTTGAGAGCCTGTGGGGAGTGCGTGAAGCAAAAACCCCTACTCTCTTTCCGTCTATGCGTCTGTTAAACACCGTTTGAATCGATGTCACCTTGTGGAGGTAATACACAACAGTCAGGGAGGCTTCTTCACCCAGCCTGTACATAAATTGCTTTTGAAATGGAAAAAGTTCGATACACGAAATACCCGTGACTGTGCTGGGAAGGCAATCCTTTTCACCGGATAGCAACCCGGTCCTTACCTTCCCGATAGGGAATATTTCAAAAGGTTGTGCCTCACCGTAAATACAATTATAACAAACAGGCTGTGAATCAATGGTGCAGCTTTGTTTCTCATCGACTCTTCTTCCGCATTGCGAACAAACGATGCTGTTGTTCTTCATAAGGGTTACCCTCTGAAACATACCCTTCATCAATCATTAATGTGTTTGCGGATTGCCTCTATGAGTCTACAGATGTCTTCCGGATCTAACTTTCCATCTTTTCTGAAGATCATTCTTCCCTGTTTGTCAAATGCCAGGACATTGCTATTGTGGTCCGAGATACCCCACTTTTCAACGAGGACTTTTTTATAGTCACGCACATAAATGGTATCAGGGTAACGTTTTTGCTTTGCCTTCAAGGCAGCCGAGATTGCAAAGTTCGGCATCCAGGTTGCGGCCATATTAATGATGCCGAATGATTGGTATTTTTCCAGAGGAAATTTCTCTTTTTTCAATGCCTCACTGGCTTCATTATTGAGGTCCTTTACATCAGGATCCACATAAAAGACAACGGATACCTTTCCCTTGAATTCATCGCTGCTCCATGTGCTTTTATCCAGATGGCCTCCAAACTCTCCTTTCAGTTCAACTTTTGCAGGCGACTGACCCATTTCCAATCCTGCCCAGGCAATCGAGGACACAAGGCATATCAACACAAATAATTTAGGCACATGCTTCATCTCTTATCTCCTTCGAAATTTTCTGAGATTGATTCCTTAGATATATGTAGTCTATATAAGTAAAGAAATCGCTTGTCTCTTATCTGTAAAGCTTCGGCCGGACACCATATTTTTTGACCTTATATCCGAAAATTCGCTCCGTAGTCTTGAGCGCCGTGGCCGCCTGTTTCATGTTTCCCCGGCTGGTTTTCAGGGCGTCTATGAGCAACTCCCTTTCGAATGTTTCAACTGCCTCGGCAAACGATCGGGACTGCTGAGTACCGGTGTCCCTGGCGGTCTGCAATGTTGCCGGCAGATGGTAACTGTGAATAACGTGATCATCGCACAGGAGAACAGCCCTTTCCATGCAGTTTTCCAGTTCCCTGACATTTCCCGGCCAGTGATATTGGGTCAAGGCCTCAATGGCCGGTGTCGAGATTCTTTTGATATCCTTTTTATATTCCTCGGAATATTTTTCAAGAAAATAATCGGAAAGCAAGAGGACATCCGCCTCCCTCTCCCTTAAGGCGGGCAGATAAATGGGATATACATTCAGCCTGTAAAACAGATCCTCGCGGAAGGTCCCCTCCTCCACAGCGCCTACAATGTCTTTATTGCTTGCTGCAATAAGACGGATGTTAACCTTTATGGTATTGGTCCCCCCCAGCCTCTCCATTTCCCTTTCCTGAAGCACTCTAAGCAGCTTCCCCTGACTCTCTAAGGCAAGAGATCCGATTTCATCCAAAAAGATAGTGCCGCCGCTTGCCCGTTCGAATTTGCCTGTCTTCTGGCGGTCTGCTCCCGTAAACGCCCCTTTTTCGTGGCCGAAAAGCTCCGCCTCCACCAGATTTGCAGGAAGCGCTGCGCAATTGACTGTGACAAGCGGTTTTTCCGATCGAAGGCTGTTATAGTGGATGGCGTTCGCTACCAGTTCCTTGCCTGTACCACTTTCTCCCAACAGTAGAACATTTGCATTACTCTTTGCGACCTGTGTGATGAGATAAAACACCTCCTGCATCTTGCGGCTGTTACCTATTATATTGGTAAAATTGTACTTCTTATTGAGCTCCCTTTTCAGCCGTATATTCTCTTCCCGGAGTCTATCCGTCTCTCTATTTATCTTCTCCAGCATAACCGCCTTCTGGGCGATCAGGCCACTGATTACGGTCAAAAGCCTTACATCTTCGTCCAGCGTGGATGAGGACTCAAAGTCCCGGTCAATGCTTATAGCCCCTATCACCCTGCTCCCGTCTTTTATAGGCACGCAGATAAAGGAAACCCTTGATTTGTCGATCCGGCTCCTGGCTCCCGTCCTATCAAGGAAAAGGGGTTCGTCATCGACATGCGGAATGGCCATGGGACGGCCGGTCTCTATGACCCGCCCGGTCACGCCTTCACCTAACCTGTACCGGCCCCTCGTCTTTTGGGTAGATGAAATACCATGGGCCACTTCAATATAAATCTCAGAGGTATCCGAGTTTAACAGCGTAATCGAACTGCGGCCAATGCCGAGATGCTCCGACAAAAGGTCGAGGGCCTTGCCCAGAGATTTTCTGAGATCCATAGTTGCATGAATGGCCCCGGTAATCTCATAAAGACACGAAATTTCATCCGGAGCCGTTTTCGCAATTTTTTCAGGCATCAAAAAACCCCAATATTGTGGAAAGTGTTATACGTCTGAAAATGAACAAGGTCCTTTTTACTGGCTCCCCGACCTCTTGCCGGGAGCCGTAATCGTCCTGAAAATACAAAATTGTAGCAGAATTCGCAAAACCTTTTTTATGAAACAGGTTGCATCTTATATACCGAACCCGGCCTGCTTGATATTTTGTGCGTCTCATTGTATCTTAAAATAACGCGAAACATAAAAGATGGGTTCTCTTCCATGCCGTCAGGATAGGATTTTCACCCAGAAATTGTCTAACATTGGGGCACAAGCTACCATAACACGCAAAAAAAAATCAAAGGGGACGAAAAATATGAACGGGTCTGAAAAAAAGCTAAAGAAAAAACATGAATTTGCTGATCATCTTTACTGGAATCTGGTTCTGTCGGTACCTGTTATTACAGCATGCATGGCAATTTTGAAGGACTCCGTTCTCTGGTTTATTTTTTACGCGCTTGCATGCCTTTCCCTCGTAATCTCTATCTACCGGGTTTTCTGTAGCCATTGTCCGCACTATATACAAGGTCACCGAACAACGAAATGCA
Source organism: uncultured Desulfobacteraceae bacterium (assembly GCA_964543315.1). Taxonomy (GTDB): domain Bacteria; phylum Desulfobacterota; class DSM-4660; order Desulfatiglandales; family Desulfatiglandaceae; genus JAFDHL01. The sequence goes on from CAZIXY010000094.1 coordinate 4,561, forward strand.
TGTTTCTCTGGGGGATACCAAAATTTTTCAAATCGAGGCCCGAGCCCTTAAATCTTTTTGAAAAGGCCGTTTCAATTATGGCACCCACAGTCATGATATTACTTCCAGTCTACTGGTTGGCGTTTCAGTTGGACCTGCTGGTGATTTATTCGCTTTCTCTGGGGGTGCTTTTTTCAACGATAAGGCGAAACGAATGCGGCAGGTGCATTCACTTTCATTGTCCGGTAAACTGTGTGCCGGAAGATAAAAGACATCATACTTGAATCCCTTATTTTTTACAAACCGGACAGAAGCACGGGGATTCAATGAAAAAGGATCCATACGGACGGCAAAATGAAACAGGCTCAAAACAGCATCCAGATCACGCCCGACCTCGCAATTGATAAGAGAGAACTCCATGAGGATTTTATCCGCGCATCGGGGCCGGGTGGCCAGAATGTAAACAAGGTGGCAACTGCGGTGAAGCTTCGCTTTGATGTGACTCGATCACCCTCCCTGCCCGATGATGTCCGCGGGCGTCTTACGAAACTTGCAGGCAAGCGGATCACGGGTGATGGAATACTGATTATAGACGCCCGGCGATTCCGAAAACAGGAACGTAACCGGCAGGATGCCATAGACAGGCTTGTCGCACTGATAAGGAAGGCGGCCGAAGAGCCCAAAATGAGACGCAAGACAAGGCCGTCGCCGGCTTCAACGGAGCGCCGATTGGAAAAAAAACATCGTCGCAGCGAAAAAAAGCGTCTCCGAGGCTCCGTCCCTGGGTCCCGTGATTAGCGAGTGGATCTCCATTCAGAAATATTCTATTTCTGAATAGAGCTTTTAGCATTCAGCGAACAGCACTCAGCTAATTTGTCGTTTTGAATCTTTTGCTGAATGTTTACCTGCCGTTCTTATGGCAGGCTGATTGCTGGTGACTGCCGACTGCTTGTCTGCCATTGAGAAAAGTGCCATGCCGAGCCGTATGACCGGCAGTGCAAACCAAAACAACCCACCCTGAGGGTGGGCCACTATTCCCTGTAAAGGAGGCTATTATGATGAAACTGTTAAAATTGTTTTTTGTTATGTGTTTAGTGGCATTACCTTTTCTTTTCGCATCATCCGGCTATGCAATGCCCCCCAAACCGGGTCCCAATTTTATCTGGGTGAAGCCCCACACAACACCCAATGGTACCTTTATTAACGGGCACTGGAAATATACGGGCCCCGCCCACAAAGGAAAAGTTTGGGTATCGGGACATTATAATCCTGCCGGAAACTGGGTACCGGGACATTGGAAACATATACACACTCCCAGGCCTGGAGCAGTATGGGTCCCTGGCCATAGGGGACCTAAAGGCCGCTGGATTCCAGGACACTGGCGATAGATACGGGTTAAGAGAGAACAGGGCGGGACTTTTTATTGAGCACCCCAGCGGACTGTTCAACTAATGTCTGCTTATGGGAGCGGAGAAGGTATGGGACTTAAGAAGAGTGCCGTGCCGTGCCGTTTAAACTATATACCTTTAGGACGCAAAGGCATGGGGCTCTTGGAAAGGACACATCTTTCGGATAAAACCCCTCAATCCTATGCCGCGGCCCGAATCGCGGTCTGCATGGCGACGTCCTAATGGTATCCAATACCTTCCGTTCAAACATACCGAAGAGAGGGCCGCTTGCACCGCAGGAGTAGATGTGTCCTGGAGAAGAGTGCCATGCCGAGACGTTTTACCGGCAGTGCTAGCCACAACAACCCACCGGGTGGGGCTTATTCCCAACCAAACAACTCAAGGATTATAGGGAGGGGACCTTATGGATCTGGACATTTTCCAAGACATGGATAGCCCTGAACTTCGCAAATACATTGAATTTCTCCTCTGGCACTACAGGCTGATCGATGCCTTCTGGTTCATAAATGTGGCAAAACGCTTTGATCAGCCCACCGCTGAAAGGATCAACGAACAGGTCTGGGGCCGTGTTCCAGAGATGGCGGTAAATGACCTGATACCTCGTTTCAACATACAGGGAAAGGGTCTAAAAGGGTTTTTAAAGGCCCTTCAATACTGGCCTTGGACCATCCTCGTCGGATACGACATCCAGGAATCCGAACATGAGATTGTCATATCCGTACCATCCTGTCCCACACAGGAGGCCAGGTTGAGGCGCGGATTGGATGAATTTGTCTGCAAGGAGATGCACCGGGGAGAATTTGTAAGCTTCGCCCGGGCCATAGACCCCGCCATACGGGTTGAATGCCTCTTTGCGCCTCCTGATCCCCACCCTGAAGACATGTTCTGTAAATGGCGTTTCTATATAGAGGAGGACGGTGGATAACAGGGCCTCTGATTTCTTTACCGTTATAGAAATATTCGCCGACGACCGTGTCGGACTTCTCTATACGATAACCGATACCCTCTTCAACCTCCGGCTGGACATAAAAATTGCCAGAATCGCCACAAAGGCGGACCAGGTTGCCGACGTGTTTTATGTCCGTGACTTTGAAGGGCAGAAGGTTGAGGATAAGGAACAGATAACGGAGATCAAAAGGGCACTGCTTTACCAACTTGAGAAGTGATCAACATTTCATCATAAAATCCGCTTTAACTGGAAAATGATATCATCCGATTCAGGGTAGCGAATGGATTAAAGTGCTCAAAAAGGAGATAATGTGATATAAGTTAGTCCATCATTGTGACTCTGTAGACAAAACCGCCGAGGAGGATTTATCACATGGCTTTTATCAGAATCGCTCAAGCCCAGATCAACGCGACTGTCGGCGATTTTTCAGGTAATTTAAAAAAAATTACCGGTTTTATCGACATGGCCCGGACTCAGGGATGCGATATCGTGACTTTTCCGGAGCTTACCGTGTGCGGCTATCCTCCCGAAGACCTTCTTTTGAAACGCGATTTTTTAGATGACAACCTCCAAGCCGTTGAACATCTGAAAAAACATGTGGAAGACATCGTTGTTGTAACCGGTTACGTGGATTTATATGAAGACAATGTCTACAGTGCGGCGGCTGTCCTGCAACACCAGAAGCTTATGGGGACCTACCACAAGATCGAACTTCCAAACTACGGCGTTTTTGACGAAAAACGCTATTTCAAAGAAGGGACCTCTCTGCTCCTTTTTGAGCTGAATCAGGTTGTCTTTGCCATGACCATCTGTGAGGATGTCTGGATTGAAGGAGGCGCTGTTGAACAATTGTTTCAAGACAGCGATCTGCATATTGTGTTGAATATTTCGGCATCCCCATTTCATGCGGGGAAACTGGAAACGCGACAGAAAACCGTGCACCGTTTCGCTCAAAAGGCCGATGCTGTTGTTTGTTTCAATAACCTCGTAGGCGGACAGGACGAACTTGTCTTTGACGGGGGCAGTTTCATAATGGACCCTGACGGCCGTCTCCTGGCCCGGGCAAAAAGGTTTCAGGAGGAGCTTCTGATCACAGACATAAAAATCGATCCCCATCCAGAGCATATCAACAAACCCGAAGCCGGGGCCTCAGACAAGGTTTTTATCTCTCTCGATTCCCATCCCCCCCATCAAAAAGAGAAATTTCCGGGAAAAGTCGCCGATGAATACGGCAGGCTCGATGAGATCTATCACGCACTGATTCTGGGGACCAGGGACTATGTAACGAAAAACGGGTTCAGCAAGGTCGTGATCGGGTTAAGCGGCGGCATTGATTCCGCACTAACGGCGGCCATCGCGGTAGGTGCACTGGGATCTGATCGCGTTGTCGGCGTAACCATGCCTTCCCAATACACCTCATCTCAAACTCTTTCCGATGCCGAGCTACTTTCAGACAATCTGGGTATTCAACTTTTCAAAATACCCCTTCAGGATATTTATAAAACCTACCTTGATGCGATGGAATCTGTCTTTCCGGACAAAAAACACGGTATCACCCACGAGAACATTCAGGCTCGCATCCGTGGAAATATAATCATGGCCATTTCCAACCGGTTCGGCTGGCTGGTTCTCACTACCGGGAACAAAAGCGAGACTGCCGTGGGATACTGTACGCTTTACGGGGACATGGCCGGCGGATTTGCGGTAATAAAGGATATTCCGAAGACAATGGTTTTTGAATTGTCGGAGCATGTTAACGCCTTGTGGGACAGGGAAATTATTCCTGAAACGACTATCAAAAGACCGCCCTCGGCGGAATTGCGGCCTGACCAGAAAGACGAAGATACCCTGCCGCCCTATTCCAAGCTCGATGCAATTTTGGAATCCTATGTGGAGAAAGACAAGGCTCCGGATGAAATTATAAATGAAGGCTTTGATCCCGAGACGGTACGTGATGTTATAAGAATGGTTAACCTGAATGAATACAAGAGACGCCAGGCCCCACCGGGCGTAAAGATAACCCCCAAGGCATTCGGCAGGGACCGGCGCTTGCCTATTACCAACCGTTTCCTGAGCCACGGGATTACGGATTAAATCTCCGGCACCACTCCTTTGCTACGTCGACGGGGCTGCGCTTTTTTCCATCTACCTCAAAATTCAGTCGCTGCATCGTTTCATTATCAATGAGGCCTTCAAGAACAGAAAGGACATCCCCCGCTTCCGGGTGCTCTTTCAACAGCTCTTCTCTCATGACGGGAGCCGCATAGTATGGAGGGAAAAAATTCCGGTCGTCATCGAGTTGTTTCAGATTATAAGCCGCTATACGGCCGTCCGTAGCAAAGGCGCAGATTACATCGACTTCTCCTTTTAAAAGGGCCTCATACATGAGAGACGGGTCAAGATCCCTGACTTCCCCGAATCTGAAGCCGTATTTTTGAATAAGCCCCGGATAACCGTCCGGCCTTTCGGAAAATTCGGCCGTGAACCCCGCCCTCAGCCCGGAGGCGTCCCGGGCCAGATCAGAGATATTGGACCATCCCTCCTGCCTGGCATCCGCCTCACGGATCGTGATGCTGTAGGTATTATTAAACCCGAACGGTTTGAGCCATTTCAGGTTGAAGCGTTCCCGATAACCTGCTGACACGGTTTCAAATGTCTTTTCCGGGTCTGATACGACCCCTTGTTTCAGTATGGCCGTCAGTGCGGTCCCCGTGTATTCGGGGTATATATCAATCTCTCCGCTGACAAGTGCACCATGACAGATCATGGTACCCCCGAGATTGAAGCGGCGCACCACGACCAAATCTGTCTCGGCCTCTATGAGCTGGGCCATGATCTCACCAAGGATGAACTGTTCCGTAAAGTTCTTTGTCCCGATCGTTATTATCTTCTCTTTGAGCCCTAAAGTCGTCCCTGACCGTATTCCCGCCGAAGGGCCTGTACAGTAGGCGATAAGTCCTGTGAGGATAAGAAAAACCGGCATCAGGAGTGATACCGGCCTCAGTAGGCTCTTAGCCGAACCTTTTTCCTCCCTTTTTCTTTCAGGCCTGAGGCCCCACTCAAAGGCCCCGATGGAAAAGTCCACTATCAGAGCAAGCAGGGCGGCGGGGACGGCACCGAGAAGGATAAGCTTTGTGTTGGAGAGTGCGAGCCCACGGTTGATAAACTGGCCCAGACCGCCGGCACCGATGAATGCGGAAAGAGTGGCGATCCCTACCCCTACGACGGCGGCGGTTCTGATACCTGCCACAATGACGGGTGTGGCCAGAGGCATCCTGACGATTCTCAGTTCCTGATATTCCGTCATGCCGATCCCTCTGGCGGCTTCCATCACTTCCGCAGAAACACCCGTAAGGCCTGTTAGGGTATTTCGGACAATCGGCAGCAGTGCATAAAGTGTCAGTGCGATAAGGGCGGGCACGGCACCGATCTTCTGGAGCAGGGCCAGGAGAAATACCAGCATGGCCAGGCTCGGTATGGTCTGAAGGGTCCCTATAGCTCCCATGGCAGGGCCGCGCAGCCACGCGTTTCGAAACATGACAATTCCAAGAGGTATCCCAACAAACATGGCTGCTATAGTTGAGCAGCCTGTCAGCATGAGGTGTTCGCCTGTCCTGAGCCAGAGTTCCGGCAGGCGATCAACGACATAAATAATTAAAGATTCCGGATTCATTGCAAGATATCCTTGACCTCGGCTAATTGCCTGGCGGGTTTGGCAAAAAGATCACGGACGAATTCAGTGGAAGGTTCTTTTAAAACCTCTCTTTTTGTCCCAATCTGTTGGAGATTTCCTTCATGAAGTATAGCGATGCGATCCCCGATAAGGAGAGCTTCGAAAATATCGTGCGTGACAAAGACTATGGTTTTTTGGAGCCTTTTTTTCAGGGTCATTAATTCCCGCTGGAGTGTTTCACGGCTAAGGGCATCAAGGGCGCCGAAAGGCTCGTCCATGAGGAGATAGGCAGGATCTGCCGCCAGCGCACGGGCCACGCCCACCCTCTGCTGCTGTCCTCCCGAGAGTTCATCAGGAAACCTTCCGGTATAATCCTTTGGTGTTAATCCCATAAGCTCCAGGAGTTCACTCGTGCGCTCATTCCTCCTTTCTTTGGTCCATCCGAGCAAGAGGGGAACGATCTCGACATTCTGTTCAATGGTCAAATGGGGAAAGAGCCCGATCCCCTGAAAAACATAACCTATCAGGCGGCGCAACTCCACAGGGTCCTGATCCGTGATATCCTTCCCGGCCACCTCAATGACCCCGTCGGAGACCTCAATCAAACGGTTGATCATTTTGAGGGTGGTGGTCTTACCGCAACCGGATGAGCCGAGAAGGACAAGGGTTTCCCCATCATCTACAAGGAAAGAGAGATCCCTGACCGCATAGGAACGGCCCCCATCAAATGATTTGGACACATGATTTAATCGGATCATAGACAAATATTTTGTTGCTCTTTATTTTATTTTCATGATAGAATTTTATGAAAGTTTTTAAATAGTTGTTTATTCTAAGTAAATTGGTGGTCTTGCCAAATTTTTTGAGACTATTCTTGACGGACTCGTAAAAAGTCCG
>CAZIXY010000095.1:0-11450 GCA_964543315.1 uncultured Desulfobacteraceae bacterium
GGAGAGACAAGGGTCCGCAGTCCTCGGGCCTCAAAGTCATTGTCAAAGGTGAGCGTGGCGGCAAAAAGGTGACATACACTGCCGATATGGTGGGAAGGATGGCACCCGGCACGGGGCTTCCCGCATCCATCGCAGCGCTCATGATGAATGCCGGGGATGTGACCGAAAAGGGAGTGACAGCACCCGAAGGATGCATCGACCCGGACAAATTTCTCGCAGCTTTCTTGAAGCGGGGCGCGAGGATCCACCAGACGGAAAAGATTTCATCCATGTTCCAAGTCTAATGAATTGCAGGAGAATTGCCATGAAAGAGGCACAAAAACTGAACATCGCCAAGAGCCTGGAGCTCTTCGAAGAAGCGTCCGGATTAGTGCCCGGAGGGGTTCTCGGGGCCAGAAAGCCCGACGATTTTATCAAAGGAGAATACCCCATATTTCTTGAAACCGGAAAAGGCTGCCGCCTGACGGATGTTGACGGCAACGAATTTATCGATTTTCTGTGCGGTTACGGCCCGATTATCCTCGGTTACCTTGAAAAAGAGGTGGATGACGCGGTTTGTAAACAGATAAAAGAAAAGGGTTTCTGTTTCACGCTGACACAAAAATTCCAGAACGCATTGGCCAAAAAGCTGACCGAAATTGTGCCCTCTTCCGAGATGAGCATCTTCCTGAAAACCGGCTCCGACGCCACTACCGCCACTATTCGTATTGCAAGGGCCTATACCGGCAGGATCAAAGTCATGCGTTGCGGTTACCATGGCTGGCATGACTGGTGCGTTGAAATGAAAGGCGGTATTCCTTCAAAATTTTATGAAGATGTCTTTGAGTTTCAATACAACAGGCTTGATCAACTGGAAGAGCTGATGGCGACCCATGGCGATGAGACCGCAGCAATTATCATGACACCGTTTGGCCATCCAAACCATAAAAAGATGCAGGAACCCGATCCCGGGTTTCTTGAAGGCGCAAGAGATCTTGCAGACAAATACGGCGCGGTGCTGATCTATGATGAGATACGGACCGCCTTCAGACTCAGAATGGGCGGAGCGCAGGAACTCTACGGAGTGACCCCTGATCTGACCGTGCTTGGAAAGGCGATTGCCAACGGATATCCGATTTCCGTTGTGACCGGCAAAAAGGACGTCATGATGGCGGCCGCGGACAAACTTTTTATTTCGTCAACCTTTTTTCCGAACAGCAAAGGCTTTGTGGCCGCACTGAAGACCATAGAAATCCTTGAGCGGGACAAAGTGCTCGAGAATATCTGGGAAAAGGGCGACCGCTTTCTTGAGAAGATCCGGTCGCTCCTTACCAAATATGATGTGGGAGCCGAGCTGACCGGAGTGGCCCCCATGTTCTACATCACCTTTGAAAAGGACGAAACAGGGGCATACAAAGGTAAACGTACGGGATTCTACACGCAGCTCATCCGTAAAGGGTTCTTCTTCTCACCCTACCACCATGCCTATATCAGCTTTCGACACACGGAAGAAGACCTCAACTTGACCCTGACGGCCATCGAGGAATCCCTGGCCTATATAAAGGAAAAATACTAAACGAACATCTATTCTCATTTGTCGGGCACATGGGAACCCATAGCGGTCAAGCATTCGACCGCATCAAAACTTTTACCAGCTTGGTAGTATCTTCGGTCTGAAAAAAGATTGATGCCGGAGTGCTGCCAATTCATCAACATGCTTTCTGAAAAAAAAGAAATCCCGTGATTTCCAGCTACAACGCCTGAGATCGCAAAGAAGTTTTCCGTCATATTTGTCCTTGAACAATCTCCTCAAAGCATCCTATTATGGTTTACCGGTTCAACAACAAAAAACGGCGGTCGAAGCAGAATGTCTCGCTTTTTTATAAGATTTATTAGAATATGCTGAAATGTCGCATTCTTGGATATGCCGGGGTCAATCGGTAAAATGGAAGTCATCAGGAAAAGCTGTGCGAGTGGGGCTGAAGAGGCGGAAGGCCTGACCGTCATCATTGATGTGTTCAGGGCCTTTACGTGTGCGCCACTGTTTTTTCATTTCGGCGCACAACGACTCATCTTGAATGCGGATCCTGATAAGTCACTTGGTCTCAAACGCAAAAATCCCGAAATCATCCTGGTCGGAGAAATAAACGAAGTGCCCCTAAAAGGAGCGGACCTGGGAAATTCACCCTCTCACATTATCCAAAAGGGCGAAGTCTATTTCAAAGATAAGACGGTCGTTCATCGCACTACCGCAGGGGTAACCGGAGTCTCATCCGCATATGACAAAGCTGATGAGATTATCCTGGGTAGCTTCGTCATGGCCAGGGCCGTCGCCGATCACATCATAAAGAAAGACCCCAAAAGGGTGACCCTTGTAGCCATGGGTGACAGGGCACAAAGAAAGGCACCCGAAGATGAGACATGCGCGGATTATCTGGAATACCTGCTGGCCGGCCGGCCTTACAACCCTGTCAATGCCTTCAAGGACATAGTGTTTCAACAGACCGCTCAAAAATTCATCCGGAGCACCAAAAAGTATCTGCCTAGGGAAGACCCCGTTATTTGCCTCCAGCGTGATCTCTTTGATTTTGTTTTAACTGTAAAGAGGTTGGGAGACCAGCTTGAGGTGTTTAAACAGGTTCCGTAAAACACCCGGAAGAGGGCATCATTTATGAGCTTGAAACACGGTTGGGCAGGAAAAATTCTTTTTGTCAATCTGTCCGATCGCTCAACAAGAATTGAGCCAACGGAGAAATACATCCCATTCATCGGCGGCCGCGGAATAAACCAGTGGTTACTCTTTGAGCTTATTGAAAAGGGTGTCCATGGGCTGGATCCCGAAAACGCCTTGATACTCGGCGCAGGTCCTATGGTAGGGACCCTTGTGCCCTCGGCAGGAAGGCTTTCTGTCGATTATTTGAATGTAATTACCGGAGGTGTGGGTTCAGGCAATTGCGGGGGCCGGTTTGCCGTGGAAATGAAAAATGCAGGCTACGATCATATCGTTTTTACGGGTAAAACAGACAGGCCCACTTACATCTTTATCCAGGATGACACAATTCATTTCCGTGATGCTTCAGGCATTTGGGGTCTGGGCACATGGGATACGGATGAACAAATCAAGTCAGAAGAAAAAGACAGGCGACTATCCACGCTCACCATAGGCGTTGCAGGAGAGAACTTAGTAAAATTCGCCAGCATCATCGGGGATAGAGGCAGGGCTGTAGGCTATGGCGGAAGCGGTGCGGTAATGGGCAGCAAAAACATCAAGGGAATTGCTGTCCGGGGAAAAAATACATTCATTAAGGTGGCCAGGCCCTCGGAATTTATGAATAGATTAAGGGCGTTCAATAAAGAAATTTTTAATAAGAGCGGTGCCGTTAAGATACACCGCAAGGGCGGAACACTCGGCGCCTACGTTCTTCCGGGACAAAACAGGCCCCATGGTGTAAGAAACATGAACGAAGAATTCTGGAGCAATGACGCCATAAATAATGTCACAAGAGATAAATTTGATGAATTTCTTGTAAGAAGGCATTCCTGCTTTGGCTGTCCCGTTTATTGTAGCGGCATATATGAAATAAAGGGCATGGTTTGTGAGGGAATCCAGGCAAACTCTCTTCGCGCATTCGGCTCTAATGTGGACATCACAAGCGCTGAAGACGTGCTTTATGCACATGCACTGTGCAACAATTACGGACTCGACACGGACCAGACATCGGCCGCCGTGGCCTGGGCCATTGATTGTTTTGAGAAAGGTATAATTGATAAAGGGGATACCGACGGTCTCGAGCTTAAATTCGGAGATGGGAACTGTGTTACGAAATTGATCAAAAAGATCGCCTCAAGAGACGGCTTTGGTAATGTTTTGGCAATGGGCGTTCATGAGGCATCTGAAATCGTCGGACGTGGCTCCAGGGAGCTGGCATTGCTCGTCAAAAAAAACAGCGCTATGGAGGCAGCAATGAGATCTCATAAGGCCTGGGCACTGGGCATTATTACCAGCACAAAAGGAACGGGTCACCTGCGCGGAGCCCCCGGCCTTGAGTTTCAAAAATTACCCCCTGAAACAAGTAAAAAATTGTTCAACATCAAGGATATCAGCGATCCCACATCATACGAAAACAAGGCGGCTCTCGTGGTCTGGCAGGAGAAATACAAGGGCATTGTGGATATGATGGGCATTTGCGCCCTGACCAGTATGTGGATGGATCAAACACTTTTTACACCTGAAGATATTGCAGGTTTACTCAATGATATCACAGGAAAACAATATTCAGCCGAAGGATTGCTCGAGGCGGGTGAAGCGCTTCAAAACCTTGAAAGATCCTTAAACCTCCTCCACCAGGGATTTGGGCGATCGGATGATATCCCGCCCAGAAAGCTTATGGAAATTCCGGTCGGGAAAGGAATATATGAAGGCGAACGACTGCATTTGGACAGGTGGAATCAAATGCTGGATGAATACTATGAACTGCATGGATGGGACAAGACGACCGGCTGGCCTACCAGGCAGCGGCTTTTGGCCCTTGGTCTCGATTCTGTTGCTGAAAAGCTCGCAAAAAATAATATTGTAGAGAACCCGTGAAAATATCTTTTGACAAAAATAGATGCACCGCTTGCGGGCTTTGTGAACTGGCCTGTTCCTTTCATCACTTCAAATCGTTTTTGCCTGACAAGGCAAGCATAAGCGTATGCATGGACAGAAAAGGCCGATTAGAGATTACGACCCTGCCCACATGTGATTTATGCAAAAATGAGGAAATGCCTATGTGCGTTGAATTTTGCCCGACAGGGGCCGTTAAATTGAAAAATAAATCAGGAGAGGGCCTGAAAACATTAAGAAATCAACTTGACAAGTGGGCTGTAAAATAGCTAATTTTTTTAGTTTTAGATTAAAAATAGAGCTTTTCAATTTTTTCAGGCTAAGGCCTAATTATGAACCTTAAATTGAGGAGGGTAATCATGAAAAGAGTAATTCTGGTTTTTTTCCTTTTTTGCCTGGGAGCATTTCTAAGCCTATGTGCAGCCCCGGTTATGGCCGATTCGCATGTGATTAAGATTGGTGCCATATATCCCCTGACAGGGGTTGCGGCTTCGGCAGGTAAAGAGTTGCGGGCCGGGGCGGAATTGGCTGCGGAAATTGTCAACAAGGTTGTTGGAGGACTTGACATTACCATAGCCAAGAATGCCGGTATTAAAAGCCTGAAAGGCGCCAAGATTAAACTGATCTTCAAGGATCATGAAGGCAATCCCACCCTTGGCGCGGATTTGGCAAAAAAGCTTATTACGGATGACAAGGTGGTAGGTATGATAGGCTGCTGGCATAGCTCGGTTACCAAGACCGTCAGTGCCGTGTGCGAAAGGTACGGTATCCCCATGATCAACGACTCCTCCTCTTCACCAACCCTGACCAAGAGGGGATTTAAATGGTTCTGGAGGACCTTTCCCCATGACAAGTGGTTCGTAAAGGACTTCTTCACATTCCTTACGGGTATGACCGAAGGCAAGGTTAAGGGCGTCAAGGCGATATCCAAATCTGACATTATTAATATCGCCTCCGCCTGTGAGAAAACGGAATTTGGCGCGAGCAATGACGACCTTATCAAGAATTTTGCCAAGGAATATGGCTTCAAATTGAAAAAAGCACTCCTTTACGGTGCAAAAGCGCCGGACGTATCCAGTGAGGTCCGTTCCCTGAAGGCAGCCAAGCCGGATGTCATGATTTTCGTCTCCTACACCTCCGACGCAATCCTGTTCATCAAAACCCTAAAAGCCCAAAAGGCCAAACCCAAAATCATCTGGGGCCAGGATGCCGGATTTGAAACGCCCGAATTCCGCGAAACCCTGGGGGGTGATATTGAGGGAGTTCTTACACGAGCCGTCTTCCTGCCCAAAATCGCCATGGTCAAAAAGGCTGCCGGACAGGTCAACAGACTATACAAGGAAAAGATGGGCCACAATATGAGCGGGGCGTCGGCAAGGTCCTTTGTGGGCGTTCAAACTTGGGCGCACGTACTGGAACAGGCGGGTTCAACAAAACCAGCCGACATTCAGAAAACGGCAAATGCCATCCACATCCCCGGCAAAGAACTGGTGCTGCCATGGGCAGGCGTCAAATTTGCCACGACCGGTGAAGAGCCGGGCCAGAATGAATTGGGATCCGGCCTTATCGCCCAGTACCAGAAAGGCCCGGACGGTAAAGTCCAGATGGAAATTGTCTATCCCTTTGATGTGGCCACAAAGAATATGATCTACCCCTTCAAAGGCTTCTAATTTCAACAAAGGAAATGTATTCCCTGTCCCATCCCTTTCTTTTTCAGGAAGGGATGGGATCCTAACAAGAGGAGTACCTTGTGGATATCCTGGTTGGATCAATAGCCGCCGGTATACTGATCGGCATGGTTCTCGCCTTAATGGCTTTGGGCCTGACCATAATTTTCGGGATGATGGATATTGTTAATTTCGCACACGGCGAATTTCTCATGATCGGCATGTACACAGGCCTTCTGACAGCACAGACCACGGGGATGGACCCGCTTTTCACCTTACCGGTTGCCGCAGCCGTAGGCTTTCTCCTCGGAGTGATCTGCTACTACGGGTTTATCATGTTCCTTCTGAGGGGCCCCATGGTAGCCCAGTTGCTCGGGACATTCGGTCTGATGCTCTTTTTAAGGAATCTGGCACTGCTCTTCTTTGGCCCCCAGGAAATGGTCGTTCATAAGGGTATCCTGGTAGGAAAAAGCTTTGATATGGGCATGGGAATTATTATGCCCGCCACAAAACTGGCTGCCGCAGTACTCTCGGTGGTTGCTTTCGTGGCAGTATGGTTGCTCATGCACAGGACCAAGATCGGCAAGGCCCTGACTGCCACCTCTCTAAACGCGCAGGGCGCTCGATATATGGGTATCCCCACCGAGCGTATGAACGCTCTGGCCTGGGCCATAGGAGGGGCCACGGTAACTATAGCAGGTGCTCTGCTGGTTAATTTCTGGTACGTAAACCCCTATGTGGGAATACTATTCACGATGATCGCCTTTGCCATTGTTGCATTAGGGGGGTTCGGTAGCGTACCCGGGGCCTTCTTTGCAGGACTTGTGGTGGGGATCATAATGGAAATCCCCGGCATATGGGACTTCTTTACTTATACCTTTGACTCTGACTGGATGGCAGACGTGCCCATGACGTCTTTCAAATATATGTGGGTTTATGCAGCCTATTTTGTGATCATGGTAGTTCGACCCAGGGGATTGTTCGGATGGAAGCGATAAAAAACGCCCTTGACTTCTCAGATTTCCCCCGCACAGACATGATCATCGCCTTGCTTGTCGCGGTATTTTTACTGTTTTTCCCCCTTTTCTCAAAGTCAACATTTGCCACGGCGACCGTGATCCAGTTCTTGATGTTTTCGCTATACGGCATGGGGTGGAATACCATTGGCGGCTACGGGGGTCAGGTAGACCTGGGCAAGGCCCAGTACGTGGGCATAGGCGCATACACTACGGCGGTTATGCTGATCCGGTGGGATATTCCTTTCTGGTTCTCAATGCCGGTCGGGATGTTCTTTGCTGTTTGCTGGTCTTTTATTATCGGGTATCCCCTATTCCGTTTGAAAGGGCATTATTTTGCCATTGCCACCATTGCAACTTCCCTGGTGCTAAAGGACATCTTTGAGGTATGGGATCTTGTGGGAGCTTCCCGGGGCCTGGAGATTTCGCCCATAAAATATGTCCCTCCCGATTTTCTAAGGCTGATCTTCAATTCTGACATCTATTACTACTATTTCATATTGATGTTTTTCTTTATTGGAATCCTTTATGTCAACTGGTTCCGCAAATCGCGTTTGGGGTTTCAGCTCAGATCCATTAAAGACAACGAGGATATGGCACGCTCTTTAGGCATTAATGTGCACTGGGCCAAGGTCAAAACCTATGCCATTGCCACGGCATTTGTGAGCTTTGTGGGTTCATTTCATGCCTGCTATATAAAAAATCTTGAACCTGAAGACACAATGAGCCTTGACATTTCCATACTGATCGCCCTTATGGCCATGTTAGGCGGTGCCGGGTCTTTATGGGGACCTATCATCGGCGCAGCAGTCCTCATCCCGCTCAAGACATATCTCAAGGAATGGCTTGGCGCTATGGGAGGCCTGCTCGGCATTGATCTGATTATTTATGCCGGTATCATCATGCTTGTCTCGGCGGTAGAACCCAAAGGTATATGGGGAATTGTTCAGAAGATAAGACGCAGGAAGCGGCGCTGATGGCATTCTTAGAACTGCATAATCTGACAAAGAGCTTTGGCGGTCTGGTGGCCAATGACGGTATTTCCTTTTCCATGGAAAAGGATGACCTGATCGGCCTCATAGGTCCTAACGGTGCCGGCAAGACAACTCTATTCAACTGCATTTCAGGCCTGCACAATGTCACCTCAGGAAGGATTATCTTTGACGGCCAAGATATAACATCACTGAAGGCATATGAGGTCGCAAGACTCGGATTGGCAAGGACCTTTCAGGTGTATGTAGCCTCGGGCGACCTGAGTGTTGAAGAAAATGTTATGGTAGGATGTTTTATGCGAACCCGTTCTCCATCCCAGGCCAAGTCCAGGGCTTACGAGATTTTGGAAGACCTGAACCTTAAGGACATATCTGATTCCATGGTCAGCGAACTGACTGTGGCTGCCCAGAAGCGGGTGACCATGGCCACGGCCTTAGGTTCAGCCCCGAAATTACTCCTGTTGGATGAAGTGGCTGCGGGGTTGAACCCAAACGAGAATGAGGAGATCATGGGAACCATCCGACACATACATGACGATCTGGGGGTGACCGTTATGTTGATCGAGCACGTGATGGAACTGGTCATGAAGATCAGCGATCGGGTCATTGTCCTCGATTCCGGGAAAAAAATAGCAGAGGGAGGTCCACAGGACATTGCGAATGATCCTCAGGTCATCAAGGCCTATTTGGGAGAACGTTATGTCAGGGAACACGGGGGGGAGATTTAGCATTTTGGATTTTGGAATACGAAATTATGGATTCTGGTAATCAATGAACGAAAAAATGCTTCAAGTTGAAAACATCAAGGTGCGCTATTCCGGGCTGCCGGTGCTCCATGGTATATCCCTAAACGTGTCCTCCGGTGAAACCGTATGCGTGGTGGGGGCCAACGGTGCGGGGAAGTCTACGATTCTGCGAGCAATCATGGGCGCACAGCATGTCCTTGAAGGGCGAATATTGTTTGAAGGCCGTGAATTCCAGGGGCTCAGGACCGAACAAATCGTCCACATGGGGATTATTTATGTACCTGAAGAAAGGATGCTCTTCACACCCCTGTCTGTTGAGGAAAATCTCTTGCTGGGGGCCTATGTTTTAAACGATGACGGACAGATTCAAAAAAACCTTGAATTCGTCTATAACCTCTTTCCCAAACTGAGCGAACGTCGCTCACAAGCGGCATCTACACTGTCTGGGGGCGAGCAGCAGATGGTAGCCATCGGTCGCGGGATGATGTCCAGCCCCCGCATTTTAATGTTGGACGAGCCTTCCCTCGGGCTGGCACCCTTTTTGGTGGACGAAGTCTTAGATACGGTCAGGCGTCTTAAGGAAGAGGGAATCACCATCCTCCTGGTGGAACAAAATGTGCGGGAGGCACTGGATCTGGCAGACCGCGGATATGTGATCCAGACGGGAAGGATTGTGGCCGAAGGCACCGGCGATGAACTTCTTGAGAGTGATATGTTCCGAACAGCCTTCCTGGGAATCTGATCCTTCCTTCATCTTTAAAACCCTTTCCTGAACCGAACAATTATTTCTTCAACCTCCCTGAACGCTTGAAGGGCCTCTCCCATGGATACCTCGGAAAATCTTACCTGATCTTCCGGTTTAACCTGCCCTAAAAGGGGAATGTCCGCTCTGATGACGGTTGCAATCTTTCGATACCCCCCGGTGACCGTTTCCCCTAAGATAACGATGGGCTGACCATCGCCCGGGACCTGAATGGTTCCACTGATGACTCCCTCCGATATGATGGAATCCTCCATCCCCTCTATCTTCTGTATAGAGGGTCCCTTAAGCCTTATACCCGTACGATCGGATTTGGGGGTCACCTTAAAGACAGCATTAAGAAATGAATTCCTGACCTCCTTGGTGAAATGGCCATCCTGGGGTCCAAAGAGCACCCTCAGGTCCCAGTCCCTGGGATATTCAGGGATCCTCTTTCCATCAAATTCTTTCTCTGCCCGGTCCAGATAAAGGTTTGGGGAATCGGACAGAAGAATATCCCCTTTTTGAAGGGGCCTTCCTTTAAGACCGCCGAATCCTGATGAGAGATTGGTTGACTTGCTTCCCATCACGGGTGGCACACTCATCCCGCCGCCCAGGGCAAGGTAACTGCGAAAACCGCTCTTGGGTGTCTTGAAAGAAAGGATATCTCCTTTCCGTATCGTATGGAGACACCACATCTTAAGACTTTCACCGTTCAGTTGGGGCTGCAGATCACCACCGGTGACCGCAACAGCCAGATCGGCAAGTGCCTGCACCTTCAATCCCAACAGGGTGATCTCAAGGCCCGCCTCATCTTCCGGGTTGCCCACAAGCAGATTTGCGACTCTCAGGGAAAAGGAATCCAGCGCACCGCTGGGCGCGACTCCATATCGCCCGTAACCATACCTCCCAAGGTCCTGCACCGTGGTCAGGGGGCCGGGGGAAAGAATTTCCAGGGCCTTTACCGCCTCCATTGAGACATTTCCTCCTGCATAATAGAAAAAAACTGTATGCTGTCTCCCATCTCCATGAGTGCCGGAGGCTGCTTTGTTTCGTCAAAGAGTTTGAGGGGAGTCCGCCCGATGATCTGCCACCCGGCCGGGCTCACGACCGGGTAGATTCCTGTCTCACTCTGTGCGATTCCAACGGAACCCGCAGGAATTGCCGTGCGCGGGGTTTCTCTTCTGGGAGTCGCGATGTTTTCCGGCAGCTCTCCCATATAGGCAAACCCTGGCGTGAACCCTATCATATAGACCTGATAGATATTTTCCGTATGGCGTTTAACGGCCTCTTCAGGAGATATCCCGTGATACCGTGCCACCCACTCAAGATCAGGACCGTATTCGCCACCGTAAACAACCGGTATCTTTAATTTTCTGGGCTCAGGGATCTCTGTTATATCAATGGTCTTTTCAAGCCCGTCTATGGCTTTTTGAAGTGTCGACAAACTGATCGTCCGTGGTTCATAGACAACAAGCAGGGACCGGTAACTCGGTATGGTCTCCACAATTCCCTCAACAGCGAGGTCATGCAAAGTTATAAAAAGCTCTCTCACCTTGCGGTTGACTGAAGGGCTGATCTCATCGCCCAGTTCAACAAGAAGGGCCCGATCCCCCATGATTCTATAGGTTGGTTTATTATAGATCATGGCTTTCAACTAACTTATCAAGATAGTTTCGGTTGCAGTGCCGCAAAACGGCATCAC
>CAZIXY010000096.1:0-11260 GCA_964543315.1 uncultured Desulfobacteraceae bacterium
ACCATTGGGGCGGCACGGTTCCGAGTTGGTGCACGCGGCCGGGTCGATGATGATGGTGTGTTTGCGCAAGCAGCAGCGGGTGTTGCCGTCGGCGGTGGTCAAGGAAGAGGTTGATGAACGCGCCGCTGCCATCGAGGCCGAGCAGGGCCGCGATGTGGGCCGCAAGGAACGCCGTGACCTGCGTGATCAGGTTACCACCGAGTTCCTGCCCAAGGCCTTCACGCGCTCCCGCGACACCTATCCCACGCTGGCCCAGCGCGCCGACATCGTCCCCTGTCAAGGACAGGCCGTACTTGGCGTTAACCATATCCACAATGGCATTGAAGGCATCCGGGATGTCCATAACGGGGAAGGCGACGAACAAGCAAAGACCGCATGTATCAATGGCTGCGGTAGCGATCTGTAGATCCCTGGATAAATTGACCTGACCCTCGGCTGTCAGCGGGTCAACATCGCCCCCGACCTTCATGATGTTCGTTGCAACGGCATACCCGGCCGTATGGTCCGCGCCCATTGTCGAGGTGGCATAGGTGACTCCCACACCCTTGACAGCACGCGGGTCATAGGCGGGCAGGGCCTGGTTCTTAACGACAGGGATTCGTCTCACGCCGAACGCCTTACCCACAACTGCTGCACCGGAACCCAGAATCCGGCCAAGGGGAGTCCCTTTGCCTATCTCTGCCACCAATTCCTCGGAGCCGGCCACATCTCCGAATTCCTTGACACCGCCTTCCATGGCAACCGCTATGGAATTACCTGTTTCAATGGTATCCAGACCGATATCATCGCAGGCATAGTCAATGCGCGCTATGGCATCCAGGTCGTCGATCTCGCAATTAGGACCCCAGGCCCAGACGGTTTCGTATTCAGGCCACTTGGAAACATATTCACCCTTTTCATCCAGGTAGATACCTGAGCAGCGAATCATGCAGCCGGTCATGCACCCGTGGGTCGGATTTCCCTTTCTCTCGACGGTGATCTTGTTGAGGCTTTCTCCTCCCACCTTGTCGGCCGTTTCAAAGCGGCCGGAACTGAAATTCCGGGTTGGCAGACCGCCGGCCTCATTAATGATATTGATCAACACGTCCGTCCCGTATGTTGGAAGACCCTGACCTGTGACGGCATGTTCGCTCAAGGCCTTGGCAAAGCGCTTTGCGGCCGCCTTAAAGGCGTCCTTATCGACCAGAGGCGCCATTTCCCCCTCAGAGGGATCAATGATTATGGCTTTGAGCCCTTTGGATCCCATGACGGCTCCTAAGCCCCCGCGTCCTGCGTGCCGTGTAGGCCTCAATTCCTGGTCGGTAATGGCAATGCTGGCGGCCGTCATTTTCCATTCACCTGCCTGGCCTATGCTCACAAATCCAACCTTCTCTCCAAACTCGGCCTTGAGTTTATCCACAGTGGCATAGTTTCCAAGACCCTGAAGGTCATCCGCAGGGGACAGCTCCCATTTATCTTTGCCTAAAAACAGTTTATATAGCTTTCCATCCTGTGGCAGGCCCTCAATGACTATGGCGGCAATTCCCAGTTTGGCTAAGTACTGGCCTGCCTGGCCGCCGGAATTGGCCTCCTTGATGGTCCCGGTCAGCGGGCTCTTCGCCCCCACAGAGATACGGCCGGAATTAGCGCAGTTTGTTCCGCCCAGAAGGCCGGGGGCAAATACCAGTTTATTGTTCGGACCAATAGCGGAGCAGGTCGGCTCAACTTCCTTGGACACAATAGCCGAGGTCAGACCCCTTCCCCCGAGCCCCTGATAGGCCTCCGCAATTTCTTCACTTTTGACCGAAAGGTCGGACATGTTGACCCTCAAAATTTTAAACATAGTAACCTCCTTTATTGAACGTTGATATATGTTGATTCAGACATTTTCCGGTTATTCCTTTCCGGACTCAAAAACGAATCATTGCCCAAAAAACAACGCCTCGAGGCCCGGGGCATTAGGCACAAGAGAAAAACATTTCAGCTGCGATAATTCTGTCTTTTACCTTACGCCCTCCGCCTTAAGCCATATGCCCACTACATGCGGTTTGGTAACATTCTTTTTCCTAAGTGTTTCCAGCAACCTTTTGTTGATCCGGTTAATGAATACGCCCGAGACAACTTATGATTGTTTGGTTGAAGGTTGAAGCGGTCTTTTCGGAGTGACTGCTGGAAGGCCTTCGTGATTTCAGGCTGTTATGAGATGGGGGATCCCCTGGCTCCGACGCTCCGGAGGAACGGAGGAGAACAGCGGAGGGGGGAGGCTTCACCCGTCCATAACTGTCTGAAATCACCAGGCCGAGAAGCTCGGAATCGAAGAAAAGATCACTTCGGCCTTCTCATTAAAAACTGGATTTTAGAACAATTTCTCGGTACTCATTAACCGGATGAACCCCAATTTTTCTCTTTTTAACTATCCATCAGCATATTACATGCCATCAAATTATGGGTCGTATAACTGCCATAAAATCAACATGTTAGCTTTGTTTTCGCGCGTAAACAATTGTGCGGGACGGTCGATTATAGAAGATTTTCGAAATCTTTTTAGAAAAACTTCTAAACCTTTCTGTAAAATACTGGTTCCAAATATGTAATAATAAGAGCCGGAAATCAAGTAAAATTTATTGAAGATTCAATTAGTTAGGTCAGTATTGACATAAGCAGGGTTGGATTATCCAATTGACATAGCCGCACGTCTTTATGATAATTCAAGGGTGTCATGGACCCTCTTTTTATTCCTCATTTGGTTGTAATGCCCTGGCTTTTTGAATAAAAGCCCCAAAAGGTACACATTTTTTTCAGGCTTCTCAAGTGATTCTATGAATTCGGAAAGAACATTCAAAAATTTAACGGTTATGAGGAGCCTTCTTTTCTGGTAAAGTACATGACCGGTTTTAATGGTTTTCTAAAGGACGACAAAAATGCCGCTCAAGATACTGCTGAGTTCAACTCTAAGAAAATACCATTCGGACTATGATCCTCTGAAAGGACTGGAAGTTTCGTTTGATGGGAAAAAAACAATTGCAGATCTGTGCGCAAAAATAAGTATACCGCTCGACAAAATAAAAGTGGTTATGGTAAACGGCAGGAGTGCCTCGCTGGATTATATTTTGGCTGGGGATGAACGCGTCGCCCTTTTTCCACCTGTTGGCGGGGGTTAATATGACTTCTAACGGTAATATGTATAAAATCAATATCCGAATTTTTGGTTTTCTTAGGCGGCATATGGATGAGCAGGGGCTCCCTTATGCAATTGAAAAAAGGATTGCACCCAAAGGACAGGTTGCTCTGGATATTGCCAGGGACATAGGTATTCCCCCCGAAAAAATTGAGGCCGTTTTTTTAAACGGAAAGGTAATAAATATCTATGATCATGTATTTCCCGGTGATCGGATTGCATTTTTCCCTTACGGAACTCCGGGGCCATACCGTGTTTTCTTAGGCATGGCCAAGGAAAACGTGGAGCGAGCGCGCCGGGAGAAAAACAACGAGAAAAAGGTTTTATGGTGAGCGGAGAGTCCGGCACAATTGTTTCTCGAATGCTGCAGGAAGGCTCAGAAAAGACCAGAGATGCGGCAGAGAGGGAGGTGCGGGTCCTCAAAGACGGCCAGGCCGTGAAAATAGCAAGCGAATGCGGCTGTATTGTTCGTGACGTTTACCATGAAGCCCTCAAAGCAGGTATTATACCCTACCGTTACCTTCGCAACAGGGCTTGCATTTCAGTGGCTGAACAGCTTGTCCTCTCAGAATCCCGGGTTGCTTTGGTGGGTGCCGGAGGCCTTGGCGGACAGGTTCTCTTGCTGCTTGCAAGGATTGGAATCGGTCAAATAGTCGTTGTCGACTATGATGTCTTTGACGAAACCAACCTGAATCGCCAGGTCCTGTGCAGCGAGAAAACGCTCGGCAAACCTAAGGCGGAAGAAGCGGTACTTGCGGTAGAATTGATCAATCCGGGGATTGAGGTCATCCCCTATAGGTTTAAACTGGAGTCTTCCAATACGTCTGAAATACTTGCGGGATCAGATGTGGTTGTGGACGCCCTGGACAATGTGCCGGACAGGTTTGTCCTGGAATATGCGGCCAAGAAGCTTCAAATTCCGCTGGTGCATGGTGCACTGGCCGGATTTGAAGGACGAATCATGACCATTTTTCCAAATGATCCGGGCTTGAAGCGGCTTTATGGAACCAAAGGATCCGATGGAGATAGGTCAAAAAGCACGGAATCCATCCTCGGCGTCCCCACGGTCACACCTTCCTTAATCGCAACCCTCCAGGCCATGGAGGTCCTTAAAATTCTTTTAAATCGGGGAAAAATTTACCGGAACGTCATGGTCCATATAGACTTGGAGACCGGAGAGATCAACAAATTTTCTTTTGATGGTCATCCTTAAGAAGTTACGGCCATCTCAAAAAGACCTTAGGTCGGCCTTCACACATGAGTGCCGAAGGCCGACCAGACAAGAGTATACCTGGTGGATGGTCTTACCTCGGAGGATTTAGTCCAATACCAGGGCCCATGCTTGGGTCTCTACCATGGGCAGGGCCATGCAGGCCTCCTCTTGGTCCTCTAAAACCGTGGCGGCCCTTGGCGTATTTCTGGAGAATGAACTGGGCGCGCTGTTCAGGGGTAAGGATGTTGTAAAAGTTCAGCCGGGAATCCGTTCGCTTTTCCTGGAGCTGACCTCTTAATTCATGAATTTCCTTCTCCTTGGCCTTGATCTTATTTGCATCGAGATTGTTCTGCATCCACAAAAGCCTTAACTCGGTCCGCTTTTTGAACAACTCCATACGAAGCGGTGCCAATTCCTTTTGATTTACCTCGCCCAGGACGCGAATTTTTTCTTCTTGTTCCGCTGTAAGGTTCAAGTTTGAAAGAGCGGGTGCATCCGTTCCCGCCCAAGTTCCCATTCCGCCTCCTTTACCGCGATTTCCGGCCATTGCGATAGTAGCCGAAGCGACAAGGAGTATAAGTAATATAATAAGAATTGTTTTTTTCATTGATAGTCCTCCTTCTTGTCCTCTTTGGTTTTTAGTTTCAAAGATTGCAGAACTCGTGCCAGAACAGAAGTTATATGTGTAAGAGTCTGGAATTACGATATATTGGGAATAAGATCGGGAAAACATTCTAATATTCTCCGCATGATTAAGGCAAAATATGTCGAATGGTGAAAAGAGGGCTCGACATATTTGTCGAAATTTTATATCCTCTATTTATTAATAGTGTTCACATGTGTTCTAATGGAAAAAGGAATCAAAAAGACTGAATCGGTGTGGTTTCGATCCGGAGAACAGCCGTTCCTGCAGCCTCTGGCAATAGCCCTTGTGTGTATGGTTTTTGTTTCTCTCGTACTTGTCATGGGCCTGGTTGACCTTCGAAAACTCGATAATACCCTTGTTAATGATATGGAAAACAGGGGGCTAGCCATAATAAGAAACATTCAGCAGGTTACGGAATATCATTTTCAACGATTGGTACAGTCACAAAAGGACAACCTCTACACCGAGACAGTTCCATCCTTTGCAGAGGATGCCTTTTCTTTGCATGAATCACTGGCCATCAGACTTGTTGAGCTGGCCCAAAAAATTGTTTCTTTACGGGAGATGGGTAAATCCAGTGATGCACAACTGGCCTCATTTGCAGCCGGAGAAAACCTGTGGCTGATTGCCTTTTTGGATCACCAAGGTCGTGTCACCGTAAAAAACAGGACGGTTCCCAAAAAAGTCGTGCAGTTTGCCGCTCCCGTAATAAATGGACGCGAGCAGATACAGATTAATATTTTTGATCGATTGTTAACCGGAAAGGGCTTAGGCATTATTGCGCTTCCGTTGAAATCCGGGAAAGGCACCATTATCATGGCCCTGGACAACAAAGGATTTCGTTACTGGAGCCTAAAGATTTCCCTGCAAAGGGCCATTGAGGAGGTTGGGCAGGGGCCCGGTATCTCCCGCTTCACAGTGACAGACCAATCTGGCAGGAATTTGGGATATTCAGGTACAGAGGTCGGGGACCGGAATGTATCTCCAATTGAAAATATGACAGGAGATATGGCCGGCGTGGTAAGCTGGAAAAATATTATCGACGGAGAACATGTCCTGCAAATAGAAGTACCACTTGCCTTTTCCGCCGGTTTTTCAGGCATGGCCCGCCTAAGTCTTTCAAGAGGGAGGGTTGACCAGCTTCTCAAAAATGAGCAGACTCGAGTGTTCATTTACATGGCCTTTCTAGTTATTATCGCCTTCCTGGCCATGTGGCTTCTTTATAAAAACCAAAACAGGCACCTGGCCAAAATGCGAGAAATTGAGAGGCAGCTTCACCAGGCTGAAAAACTGTCGGCCCTCGGCCGGCTTGCGGCAGGTGTTGCCCATGAAATAAGAAACCCGCTCAATGCCATAAGCATGGCGAGTCAAAGGCTTCAAAGGGATAATCTTAGTCAACTCAGTGAGGTGATAAGGGATGAGATCAGGAGACTCAATCAAATTATTGAAAACTTTCTGACATTTTCAAAAAACCGCAAGCTGGAATTTCGACGCCAAGATCTCATTGAACTCGTCCGAGATATTGTTCTCCTGATCAGCGACGAGGCAGAATCCAAAGGAGTGAAGATCATAACCCATTTGGGCAATACTGCTTTTATGTTATCCATGGATTTTGACAGGCTGAAGCAGGCCTTTTTCAACGTCATCAAAAACGCGATGGAATCAATACCCCATGAAGGACTCGTAACAGTTTCCGTGGAGACGGAAGGCAAGAAATGGGTAAAAGTCAGGGTCTCGGACACGGGAAATGGGTTAACCCCGGATGAAACTGCACGGATTTTCGATCCTGATTATACGACAAAGGAAAAAGGATTAGGATTGGGGCTTTCTCTTGCCCATGAAATTATCCGGGGCCACGGAGGGGAGATTCAAGTTAAAAGCCAAAAGGGTTCGGGAACAACATTTGAAATACTTTTACCAATAAACACCTAAGCTCATGACTTGAGGCATATTCATCGTAATGGAAATGCCTTTAGGACTACATGACACTAAGCTGCGAGGCTTTATTATATGAAAAAATTACGCATTCTGATAGTGGAAGACGGCAAGTCACAGAGGGACATGCTTAGGGACTTTCTAAAGGGCAAAGGATATGATGTTTCAGAAGCGGAAAGAGGGGACAAGGCCCTGGAGTTGGTGAAAAATCACTTCTTCGACCTTCTGCTTCTTGACTATAAGATGCCCGGGATGGATGGCATGGCCGTGCTTGAGGAGGTAAGGGCTATCAATCCTGAGATTGATGTCATTATGATGACCGCGTTCGGGACCATTGATACTGCCGTGAAGGCTATAAAGACGGGGGCCGCTGACTATATCACAAAGCCGATCGAATTGGAGGAACTTATAATCCTTATTGACCGGATTTCAGAGCGCAGGATCCTTTTAAAAGAAAACAGGATTCTCAGGGAAGAGCTAAGGGAAAAAGGGATTACGACCGACCAAATCGTCTACCAAAGCCAGGTTATGAATGAACTCATCAACCTTGCCGCACGGGTTGCGAGCAGCAATGCAACAATCTTGATCGAAGGTGAAAGCGGAACGGGGAAGGAACTTGTGGCACGCTTGATCCACACCCTGAGTCCCCGTTCGAAAAAACACTTGATTACGGTAAACTGTGCGGCCTTGCCCGAAACCCTTTTAGAAAGTGAGCTTTTCGGTCATGAAAAAGGGGCTTTTACAGGGGCGGAACGAATGAGGATCGGCCGCTTCGAGGAGGCGGACGGCGGGAGCCTCTTTTTGGACGAGATTGGTGAGCTTTCGCCTTCAGTTCAGGCAAGGCTTCTCAGGTTTTTGCAGGAAAGGGAATTTCAGCGCGTTGGAGGGAACCAGACATTTCGTTCAGATGTTCGGATTATAAGCGCTACCAACCAAAATCTGGAAGCAAAAGTAAAAAAAGCTAATTTCAGGGAAGATCTCTTTTACAGGTTGAATGTGGTGGCTATCGCCATCCCGCCTTTGAGAGAAAGGAAACAAGATGTGGGTCCACTTATTGACCATTTCCTTAAACATTTTGCCGCTGAGAATGGAAAACAGATACAGGGCGTCAGCCCCGAGGCCAGGGATCTCCTTATGAAATACGACTATCCCGGCAATGTGAGAGAACTGGAGAATATTATAGAGAGGGCCGTGGTTATTACCCGCAGATCCATCATTTCGATAGACGATCTGCCCTTTTCCTCAGCGTCGTCTGGTGTTGATAGTAACGAGATACCGGAACAAGGGACCCTGAAGGACTCCTTGGCTGCCCTGGAAAGGCAAATGATCAAAAATGCTTTGGGAAAAGCTTCCAGCAACCAAACCAGGGCCGCTGATCTTTTAGGTATCAGTGAACGTATGCTCCGGTATAAACTCAAGAAATACGGATTCAAATAGCTGATATATTCTTTTTGGCCCTGTTTTTTATTTAGGAACTATCAGCACGCACATGTGTTATCATACTTGGAGGGAAGGGGATGGCCTGTCACCTGCATCATGTTCATATATTTGCCTCAGACATAGACAAAAGCATCAAATTTTATGAGGATTTTTTCGGTGGTATAACTGTTTTGGATACTGAGCTGGCAGGTGCAAGAAACGTATTTATGAAAATTGGAAACGGGAGACTCAATTTTTACGATCAACCACCGAAAAATTCCGGAAGAGCAAGCATACATCATTTTGGGATCCAAACGTATGATATGGATATAGTTGTCAGCAATATGAAATCCAAAGGGATTTCTCTCAAAAAGGATATCGTGGATTTCGGATTCTGGAAATATATTATGGTCCCTGCGCCGGACGACGTACTTATTGAACTTTTTCAAATGAACAGAGACAAGATCCCGCAGCAATTTTTAGATTACTTTGATTAATAAAAAAGGGAGCGGCCATTTCCTTAATATAGAAAAACATTATTCAAACCGGGCGGTCGGGCCCATCTGTAACTTAATGGAGTAACCATAATTTCTTACAAGCAAAGGAGCAAAAAATGGACGCAGATGAAATTAAAATGGAGGAATTGTCTACTGACGAATTTATAAAACACCAAGTGAAAGTGATTTCTTCCACCGTTGGAGATGGATTAGCCATCAATGCCCTGTCCGGAGGCGTCGATTCTTCCGTTGTTACCATGCTTGGGCACAAAGCCCTGGGTGACAGTCTCATTACATATTTTGTCGACAGCGGATTGATGCGGGAGGGAGAACCGGAACATATCGCCTCCCTATTCAAAGGATTAGGTGTTCACGTGGAAATCATAGATGCACAAAGTCAGTTCTTAGACGCGCTTGCAGGAAAATTGGATCCGGAAGAAAAAAGGGAGGCCATAACACAGACATTCTATGCGATCGTCTTTGCTCAACTCGCACAAAAAAGCAATGCAGGATATGTGTTTCAAGGTACCAATTATACCGATATAGAAGAAACTGTCGCTGGAATAAAGAGGCAGCACAATATAATCGAACAGATGGGGATTGACCCTGAAAAGGAATATGGCTACAAAATACTGGAACCGTTGATACGGCTCCGAAAACCCGCAATAAGGGTTATAGGTAAAGAGCTTGGGTTACCTGAAGAAATTTATAATCGACCGCCCTTCCCGGGTCCGGCTCTGGCAGCCAGGGTTATCGGCGAAGTCACGCCCGAAAGAGTGGAAATAGCAAAAAAGGCGACGAAGATTGTTGAAGAAGAATTATGTAACTCGGGTGCATTCCAGTATCTTGCGATCCTGCATGAAGACAGGGTCACAGGCGTCAGGGACGGAAAAAGAGATTATGGTCTGCAAATCGAAGTGAGATGCTGGGACAGCGAAGACGCAAAGACAGGGTCACCAACGAGACTGTCCTTTGATGATTTGGAAAGATTAGGGGAAAGGATAACAACAGAGGTTCCCGGTGTCGTGAGCACTACCTATAACATCACGAGGAAGCCTCCTTCCACAATAGAGGCTATTTGATCCGTTCTCTGTTTGGAGAACGCAATCATGATAACCTCCTAAAAGGTTCAATTTCGCCTTTTTGCGATTTCGTCAATTCTGGCTCTTAGAAGACTGGTGGTCATATCAATAAATACGGATTCCAGCCCTTTGGAGGCCCATAAATGAATGATAAAGCGAAAACCAAAGCACAGCTCATAGATGAATTAGAAAGGTTGCGAAAAAAAATCACTGAACTGGAAGCGCTGGATGAAATACGTCATACAAGGGTAGAGGAAAAACTCAAGGCTGCAAGGGAATATGCGCAGAATATTATAGACAGCTCCAACGATATGATCATATCAGTGGACAATGAGAGGCGAATAGTGGAGTTCAACCGTGCGGCCGAGGAAAATTTCGGTTACCGTAAAGAAGAGGTCCTGGGAAAACACGTCAACATGCTGTATAAAGATCCCGAGGACGGTAATGTGCGAAGCAAGAAGGTACGGGATTCAGGAAAGATGGTCAGCGAAATTCAAAATCTCCGGAAAGACGGAACAATTTTCCCCGCCTTTCTTTCCGCCACGGTATTAAAAAATGCGGAGGGAGAAGAGATAGGTGTAATGGGTATCTCCCGGGATACGACCGATCGCAAACGGGCCGAGGAGGAACGTCTAAGGAGGGAAAGACTGGAAGGTGTTCTTGAATTGGCCGGCGCTGCCTGTCACGAACTGAATCAACCGATGCAGACTATTTCCATATATCTGGAACTTTTGCTGGAAGAAGCCCCTGATGGAAGTCAATTTCGGGAAACGTTGAAAACTATTGAAAAACAGATTGCAAGGATGTCAGAGATAACAGGAAAATTAAGAAAGATCACAAAGTATGAAACACGCGAATATTTTGGGGGGATAAAGATTATTGACATCGATAAAAGTTCAGAGTGAATAAAAAAAGTGAATTGAGCAATGCACATTAATACCGACATCGAGCTTCTGAAATACCGCAGGACCAAAATTGTGGCAACTCTCGGCCCAAGTTCAGGTGATAGATTGAGTATTGGCCGCCTTATGGAAGCGGGGGTAAATGTTTTCCGGCTCAATATGTCGCACGGAACACGCGATGAGCACAGCGAGATATATGTACACATTCGTTCTGCAGCCGAAAAGTTGGAAAAAACAGTAGCAGTACTCGCTGACTTATCCGGCCCCAAAATCCGTGTGGGGACTTTTGTCAACGGAAGTATCGAACTGGCAGAAGGAACTTCCATAACCATAACCACAAGGGATGTCGAAGGCAGCCCCGGTCTTATTCCTTCTCAATATAAAGCGCTTTCCGATGATGTCATGGCGG
>CAZIXY010000097.1:0-11159 GCA_964543315.1 uncultured Desulfobacteraceae bacterium
GATTCCTCAAAATTCTCCTCAGCGTCTATCCGGCAGGGATAAAAGCATGAAATACAGTATAAGGTAAGGTCTTATGGGTGTCAATGTGGACAGGGTATTGGTGTTTGCGAACGTTTAAACACTCAGGGGAACCAGCTTGCCTTTGCGGATATCTGCCAAACCCCTGTCAGTGGGCCTGAGGTACGGGAGGCCTGTAAACGGCAGGGTCTGAAGGGTCAATAGAATACGGGGCAGGTCTGAGCCCAGTCTGCGACACTCCCTTTCAACTTCTCGCATTTCTCTCACGATTTCCGGCAACGGCTCCTGGGAGATGATTCCACAAACGGGCAGGGCAAGTTGGGCGGTTACTGCCTTCCCTTTGACCACCACCACTCCTCCTCTCAGACTGATGAGCCTATTGGCGGCAAGTGCCATCTCACTGTCAGAGGCACCCACGACCAGGATATTATTGGTATCCCAGATAAGGCTTGTAGCAATAGCACCCTTTTTGAGACCGAATCCTTTTACAAAGGAAAGAGAAGGTCCGATATCCGGTTCGCTTTTGTTGAAAACCGCCGCCTTAAGCACATCTTTCTCAGGATCTGCGACCCGTTTTCCTTCTACCACCTTCATTTGGCGGACCGTTTCTTTTGTGATGGTATTATTGGCGATTTCCACTACCCTGACCTCAGCTTTGCTTTCATGGGCAGAGACTCGAAATTGATCCGGACTGATCTTTTTTAAAGCAACAGAACGTTGGGCTCCGCGCGGATAAAAATATTCCTGGAGTTCAATGGTGATTTTTCCGTCTCTGGCTACAGCGCGACCCGCAGCCCATACCTGATGGCAATGAAAGCTTTCCAGATCATCCACCACCACCATATCCGCTATTTTTCCGGGAGCCAGCCCTCCGATGCTCCTCAATCCGAAATACCGTGCAACATTAATGGTTGCCATCTGAACTGCCTTAACGGGATCAAAACCAAGTGCAACGGCCTTCTTCAGGAGCAGGTTCATTCCACCGGCGGAGACCAGTTCTTCCGGATCCGCGAGATCCGTAACCAACATAACATTCTTCAGGTCTACAGCTTTCTTGGCAATCCCTGCTATGGCCTCCATTTCCCGCCTGACGTAGCCTTCCCGGATCATCACCGCCATACCCAATCTAAGTCTATCCAGGGCTTCATCCAGATTCGTAGCCTCGTGACAAGATGAGGTCCCAGCGGCAGCATAGGCCACAAGCTTTGTATTTCTGGCACCGGCCGCATGCCCTTCCATGGTTTTTCCCATCTCATCCGAAAGCTGGTACTGGCCCAGAGCCCTTTCCTCGAGGCCGACGATGTTGGGCCAGTATGTTTCTCCTACCCCAAGGCAGCGTTCATCGGCAAGGAGTTTCCGGAAAAATGAGGCAGGAAACGCCCTGCTTGTCTCAAGTTCGGGAAAGGGCGGCACAAGAGGCGGTGCCAAAACGAACACCCTCAGTGGGAGATCTTCCGTCTCCTGCAAAAAATACTCGACCCCTTTCACTCCATAAGCATTCGCTATCATAGACACTTCTGAGACGGCCGTGGTGTTTCCATAGGCCAGTGCATATTCCGCGTAGGACTTCACCTTAAAGATGCTGTCCAAATGCGTATGACCGTCAATGAATCCCGGAACCAGAAAACGACCTTCAAGGTCATGGACTGTAGTTTTTTCGCCAATTATTGGTGAGAAGGGAGGGCCCGTGTACACGATATGAGCCCCCTTGAAAGCCACCCACAATTCAGGAAGAATCTCCCCGGAATAGACATTAACCAAATGCCCGCCCGTGAAAACGTAATCTGCCTGGGCTTTCCCAAGGGCCGTTTTTACCATTTCAGTCCTTTGCCTTCGATTCATGGGTATCCTTACTTATCTTTTATAGGAATTTTTTAGATACTTCAAATGACAAACGGTCTTAAATGACAGGCACTTACTTTTTAAAAAGAGCCTCAAGTGCCCTTTTGGCTTCTTTTGTTCTGTCTATCTTCCCGTGTCGCGAACCTTTCGGGGTGAAAAACTCACAAAAATTTGCCCTCTCCTTATCCACGATCCTCTCCGCCGAAACCTCTCTGCATTCATTATAGGCGTGCTTATCATAGAATTCGCATTGCTTACAGCATCGAAGATCTCTGTTGCAATTTGGACATGTATCCTTTCTTCCAATCCTGCCCGTAATATCAATAGTCTCTCCACAAAAGACACAATTCATAATTTCAATTCCCCCTTAAAAAAGGATAGATTAGTCCCTTAAAAGTTTTTTATATTGCCCGCATAAATAAGCTTAGTTGAAACGGCATTTTGACAATTCTAACGCTAACGGATATCATTTATCCATGGATTCGAGTAAACCAGACTTCAGATACCTTGACCATACGGCGGATATGGGGGTAATCGTTCGCGGCATAAATCCAAAAAACCTCTTCGAGGAAGCCGCCAAATCAATGATGTATATCATGCTCTCGATCGCACCAGGCCTTGAAGAGAACCGCGCCGTTAAAGTTTCGATCGAAGGTAATGATATGCCTGACCTTATGGTCCGCTGGCTTGGTGAAATACTCTACCTCTTTGAAGGGGAAAAAACAGTTGTCACCGACACTTCCGTTAATGCTATTTCCCCATCACGGCTTGAAGCGACACTACAAACGATTCCTTTTGACCCGAACCTTCATGAAATACTTAGAGAGATTAAAGCCGTCACCTACCATCAAATCGAAGTCGCGGGAAAAGGTGACCGCTGGGAGGCCAGGATTATTTTTGATCTGTAGAAAAGGCCTCCTGAACCTTATGATCACACCTCCAGAGGTGCAGATATGGAAATCAAACTCGAAAAGCTTGATGAATACCGATGGCTGATTCAAAAAACAGGGCCAATGCGGGTCCCCGGCCTTATATTTTCAAATAATACGCTTATAAAAACGGTTAAAGAGGACCAGAGTCTTACCCAGGTGGCCAACGTCGCCACATTGCCGGGGATCATAGGACACTCAATGGCCATGCCCGATATACATTGGGGCTACGGGTTTCCTATCGGTGGCGTTGCGGCCTTCGATTTGGACGAAGGCATTGTTTCTCCCGGTGGAGTCGGATACGACATTAACTGCGGTTGCCGCCTTATAACGACCCTTTTGAGGGCGGATGAAATCCGACCGATTATTAAAGACCTGATCTCCGCCCTGTTTAAAAATATTCCCACGGGTTTGGGGTCCACCGGTCCTCTTCAACTGTCAAAAAAGGACGAAAACAGAGTAGCTGTCCAGGGAGCGTCCTGGGCTGTCAAAAAAGGATTCGGAACAACCGAAGATCTGGATAAAACAGAGGACCGCGGCGCCATGGATGGGGCAGATCCGTCGCTATTGAGTGAAAGAGCAATAAAAAGAGGTAAAAACCAGCTTGGAACACTCGGATCCGGAAATCATTTTCTTGAACTTCAGGTAGTTGACAAAATCTACGATGACCAAAAAGCACGGGCTTACAGTCTTTTTGAAGGCCAGGCTACAGTCTTTATTCATACCGGCTCCCGCGGATTCGGCCATCAGATATGCGACGACTTCCTAAAGGAAATGAGCACGAATATCCAAAAAGAATCCTTTGATCTACCTGACAGACAACTGGCGTGTGCACGGTTGAAATCGGATCTGGGCCGACGCTATCTCTCGGCCATGGCATGCGCGGCCAATTACGCCTGGGCCAACCGGCAGATTTTAATGCACTGGACCCACGAGACGTTGCTCAAAACCCTTTCAATCAACCCAAAAGAGCTGGGAATGAACCTCCTTTACGATGTCTGCCATAACATCGCCAAAAAGGAACTTCATACGGTGGGCGGGAACCAGGTCATGCTCTGTGTCCATCGAAAAGGTGCGACCAGATCCCTTCCGCCGGGGCATCCACTTCTTTCCAAAATCTATCGCGATGCGGGCCAACCTGTCCTCATCCCTGGTGATATGGGCACCTATTCCTATGTGCTTGCAGGGTCTGAAGGGGCGATGACAAAGAGTTTTGGCTCAACATGCCATGGTGCCGGACGCGTCCTGAGCAGGGCAAAGGCTAATAAAAAAGCAAAAGGCCGTGCAATACACCGCGAATTAGAAGATATTGGAATATATGTTCAATCCAAAGGCAAAAGAACCCTCAAAGAAGAAATGCCAGAAGCCTATAAGGACATATCTCAAGTGGTTGAAGTGGTTCATCAAGCTGGTTTGGCCAAAAAAGTTGCCCGTCTGAGACCGCTCGGCGTTATCAAGGGTTGAAAACCCAATTGATAGACAAAGCAGACTAAAGGCGGCAGCATCAAACGTAAAAAGGAATTTAGCAATTAACTCCATCCCGGTCAACCAAAAAGCGCCACAAAAATAGGCTTGTAAAGGCAGGCGAGATATTATATAAGAATTTGCCTCTGAAAAACCCGCCTGGTGCCCATTGAAAGACCCAGTACTTTCATAAGGCCAATCTGCTTTCTGCAGGAGAAATGGAAACGGAGAACATTTGAAAAGGCTTCTCGGTTGCCTTCTGCCGGAGGCTATACAGAATTGCCTGCGGCGGGCGGGGATTTAAAAAACAGCCATTTATGAATGCAAACGAATTAATAATCAAAAAGGAGTGTAAATAATGTCGTATGAACTCTCAGAAGAACAAATCATGTTAAAAGATACAATTGCCCGACTGGCCAAGGAACAGATTGCGCCCGGTGCCGAGGCGCGTGATGAAAAAGGCGGGTTCTCATGGGATGCAGCAGAGATACTTCGCGAAAATGGCCTTTTCGGCGCGGATTTTCCTGAAAAATATGGTGGCTCGGAGATGGGTCTTTTTTCTCTTTGTCTGATTATTGAGGAACTGGCCAAAGTGTGCGCATCTACTTCCGTAATTCTTCTTGTGCATGAACTGGGATCCATACCCTTATTTCTCGCGGGAAATGACGAGCAAAAAGACAAATACCTGCCAAAACTGGCTACAGGTGAACACCTTGCAGCCTTCGGGCTGACAGAGTCGAATGCGGGTTCAGATGTTTCGGGCGTCAAAACAAAGGCGGTCAAAGAAAACGACCATTTTATTCTCAACGGCACCAAGACCTTCATCTCGCATGCCGATGTGGCAGATGTCCTCTGTATAGCTGCAAAAACAGACACCTCAGGTCCTGCGCATAAGGGACTCAGTCTGTTTATCCTCGAAAAAAACACACCCGGTTTCAGCATAGGGAAACATGAAAATAAGATGGGTATTCGCGGTTCTTCAACAGTGGAAATAATACTGGAGGACGTCAAAATACCGGCTTCAAATGTCTTGAGCGGGGAAGGCAGGGGATTTCCCATTATTATGAAAACGCTGGATCTAACCCGTATCCCGGTTGCCGCACAGGCCCTGGGGATTGCTCAAGGGGCCTTTGACTACGCTGTTGCTTACACGAAAGAAAGGACACAATTCGGGAAACCGATCTTCTCGTTTCAGGGGCTTCAATGGATGATGTCCGACATGGCGACCCAGATCGAAGCGGCGAGGCAGTTAACGTATAAAGCCGCTTCCGTATTTGAAAATGTTCCTAAAAATCTGGACAGGCTCTCAAAAGAACAAATCCGTTTTTCAGCCATGGCCAAGCTTATTGCAGCAGAGACGGCCATGAGTGTAACAACAGATGCCGTCCAACTGCTCGGCGGCTATGGTTTTGTAAAGGAATATCCGGTGGAAAGGATGATGAGAGATGCCAAGATAACTCAGATTTATGAGGGGACCAGTCAGATTCAGAAGGTCGTCATAGCTAGCACTCTCTAAAGAATACGGCATCAGGACAGCTATTTCATTCCGTTCCAGTACGCCCGCCATTGCTTTAGCGACGGCGGGCAGATCGCAGAGAGGGCCGCTTGTCTACCCTCCGAAGTCCCGACATGTCGGGACGGAGGACGGGCCATGGCGCTCTCTTTTCAAAAATCGCACCTTGACTTCTGCCGAAAGTGTCGAACGCCCCAATTCGCGCAAACAACCGGCCTGGCGCACAGATATTAAATGCCGAGGCCACGACAAAGAGTCCCTTTAGGGGCTGTCCGGGGATGAATTCTCAGGCCCCATTAACATTCCATAAAAGCTCATCCTATGCGGCTCTTGAAAAGAGAACCCCATGTCCCTCTGCCTCGAATGCCTCATTATTGGAGGCGAAGACATGGGGCTCTTCGAAAGGCTGTATCTTCCGCATCAAATCTCCTTTGTCCTGTGTTGAGGCCCGAGTCGCAGTCTGCATGGTAACGGCCCAATGGTATCAATTACCTTTCTTTGCAGCAGGCTGCAGCAAGGGCCGCTTGCAGCGTAGGAGTAGATGCGGCCTGGAGAAGAGTGCCATGCCGAGCCGTTCGGCCGATAGTGCAAAAAAACAGCTCAAGCCTTGCCCGCCGTCTTTCTGGCAGGCGGGGCTCAGGCTTAGAACCTTCTTTGGACAAGGCTGGCCTATCATAATTGATAACATTACGGAAGGCAAGAAAGTGGTTCGGTATCGCTTTTCCGATAATGGAGCAGGCAAGAGGATGGGTTCGGGACGACAAGACAGTAAACAGGCTTGCCTCTTCCAAAAGGTTTTGTTAAAAAAACCAGTAATTCAAAAATAGAGAAAACCGGTGACAAGCATGGAAACAGCATCAATTATTCTGGCGGCAGGAAGGGGCAGCCGTATGAAAGATTTTGATGGTAATAAAGCACTCCTGCCCCTTGTTCCTCGCAAATCAGCCTACGAGGGAAGCCGCCCCATCCTCATGGAAATTTTGGCAAATCTGCCATCCGGCCCTAAAGCCGTGGTTGTCAATCATAAAAAAAGTGACGTGTTGTATGCTACACGCGATCATGACATCACTTACTGCGAGCAGCCGGAACTCAACGGAACCGGCGGAGGTCTCCTGGCGGCCGGAAGCTTCATTGAAGAATGCGGCTGCAGTCAACTGATAATAACCATGGGGGACGTCCCCTTTGTGAAAAACGCTACATACAAAAAGCTGGTTGAAAAACTGGAATACAAAAGCCTGGTTGTCTTGGGGTTCCGCCCGGAATATAAAAAAGAATATGGGGTGCTGGAAATTGAAGATGATCAGGTAAGAAAAATCACCGAATGGAAATACTGGAAGACATACCCTGATAAGAGACAGCAGACACTCAATATCTGCAATTCGGGCATTTATGCCGCCAGAAAGGACGATCTGCTCCGTTACTTTTCAGTCCTTGCCGAAAAGCCCCATCGGGTAAAGAAAAATATCGATGGAAATTCATTTGAGGTTGAAGAATACTTCATTACTGATATTGTCGAATATATGGGTGATGATGGCTTAGACGTTGGGTACACGATTACTGAAGATGAAGAAGAGGTTATGGGAATAGATGACCTTCAAGCACTCAACAGGGCACAAGAACTTTTCAGGATCAGAAGCTAATAAGAGGACAATATGGAAGAAAGCCTCCTAAGATCATTGCTGTGACCGAGCGCTATGAGCGTATCTCCCGTCTCAATACGACTCTCTGAAGAAGGGTTAAATTTCATTTTACCATCTTTCTTCCTAATAGCTACTATAATGACATTCATTTCCTGCCTGATTCCCGAATCCGCCAGAGTGACCCCGTCTAACCTTGACTTTTCTCCCACCAGCAATTCTTCCATCGTCAACTCAATACCCTGATCATCAACGGTGAACTCCAAGAATTCGGTTACCGCGGGCCTTATAATTGTATGGGCCATCTTTTGCCCCCCAATCCGGTAAGGCATCACCACACGGTCTGCTCCTGCCCTTAAGAGCTTCCTTCGAGCATGATCTTCATCAGTCCGCGCGAGTATAAACAAATCGGGATTCAATCCCCTCGCCGTCATTGTGATAAACAGGTTATCGGCATCGGACAAAACAACCGCAATCAGTCCCTTTGCCTTTTCAATGCCGGCCTCAATCAGGATATCTTCGCTTGTGGCATCATCGATGATGTAAGGGATCTCGCGACTATCGAGGGCCTGTTTTGCGTCGGGATCAAGATCTATAACCAGAAGGGGGATCCCGTTTTCCTTTAACTCCCGCGCAATGATCCTGCCGATACGACCGTATCCGCATACAATGTAATGATTTTTAAGCGATTTTATTTTTGATCCCAATTTTCTCCTCCCAAAAATGGACCTGACCTGAAAATCTACCATGACCTGAGCCACCATTCCGAGGGTATATGCCATTATTCCCATTCCCGAGAAAATAATGAAAAGGGTAAAAATCCTCCCTGCCTCCGAAACGTCTTTGACTTCCCTGAAACCTACCGTCGTGATGGTAATAATGGTCATGTATATGGCGTCTAACAAGTTCCATTTTTCTATGATCATGTATCCGGCGGTACCTAACACCAGGATACCCGTTAACAGAATCAGCCCGCGTATGACTTTTCTGGGTCCGAGGGATGAGACCGGGTCGTTCATGTCTCTACCTAATACCATAGGAGTCTTCCGAAATGATAAAGGGGCATGGAAAGCCCCTCTTGTGTCCGTAATTCAACGGGAAGTCCGAGTTAAACTACGATTTGCCGGGAAAAGAGCTAACCGCCTCAACAGTAAATTCACTCAGGTTTTCCGGTAGGTTTTCAAATACGATCATAAACGGGATGTAGGTACCCTGTGCTATTTCAAAATTTTTCTTGTCCATACCGATGCGGTTTGTTAAGGCCTTATTGATTTCTTTTAAGGGCAACACGCTGATCTTCTCGTCCTTGAATGTATTCCCGGCATAGGCCGATTTGCTTCTAACCACACGCCCCTTATTGTCCAGAATATTTCCCTTAATTAAAATAAAACTCCGTTTTTTCGGATAGTTATTCCCTACCATCCCCCGAATTACGAAAAGCTGTCCCGCCTCTTTCGAACTAACAAAGGCGCCGGTTACCGCCTTGAGTGTGAGTCTTCCCGCACCGGTATCCTTTATTACCTGCTTTTTCTCATTCTTCAAAAATGGTAGTGAATCGGGGATAAGATCCGGGGCAAAAAAGTAAACCGCAACACCCGAACCCAAAAGAATCAGAATAATCACTAAAAAAACAGCCGACAGATGGGACTTGCCGGTCATCTTCTTAGCGGGAACAGCTATCCCTTCAGCTATGGGCTCTGCTTCTTTTTTTAGTCCCGGAGGGGTAAAATCTTCATCACTCTTAGCACCTTCCATGGGTTCTTCGAAAAGCGCATCAAAATCGATCTCCTCTTCTCCCTGGCCAACGCCTAAAGAAACATCATCAAAGGCGGGTGGTGAATCCAAGGCGATGGTCTTTTCAAACCCATCTCCTGCAGCGTGAAGATCCTCGTCCCGGCCGGCAGGACCCAGTGCCGGGGGATAGGCCAAAAAAACATGCCTACAAACGGAACACCTGACTTTTGAACCATTCATTTTAAGAAGGGATTCTTCAAGGTTATACTTCGTTCCACATTTTTCGCATTTGATTATCATGGCACCCCCCTGTTTAGAAGGAATAGGTTCTCTTATTTCAGGACACAAATATCAGGCAAATACCTGTATTTTTCATCGTAGTCAAGTCCGTAACCGACTAGAAACCCTTCACTTATCTTAAAACCGCAATAATCAATCGAAACCTCAATGTCTCTTCTCTCGAGTTTGTCGATCAGGGCGCAGATCCTAAGGGATTCAGGCCCTTTACTCTGCAAATTCTTAACAATATGTGAAAGCGTTAACCCTGTATCTATAATATCTTCAACCAGCACAACCGGCCTCCCCTGCACCGGCATCTCCACATCCTTGGTTAACCGGATGGAACCGCTGGATTCCATTTCCGAACCATAGCTGGCCGCCCTTATGAAATCCATTTTAGTGGGAATGCTGATTGCTCTCATTAAATCAGCAAAGAAGAAAACCACCCCATTCAATATCCCAATTAAAACCGGCTCTTTCCCCACGTAGTCAGAGGATATCTGTTCGGCCAATTCTTTTACCCGTTTCTTGATAGCCTCCCGGGGTATTAAAATCTCTCTTTTCACTAACTCCTCTCCGTCTATCCTAAAAGCACTTTTGGAATTATTACCCATTTATCCCCATGCGTAACATAGGGTAGTCCGGCTGGACTTTTTTCAAAGTCCCCCGAAGCGAGCGGGACGTTACATGAAATCGTGCAACGATTTCATAAAACATATTGAAATTCTGTGTTTTTGTCAACCGGATGAACACGCTGGCAAATCCCCCTGGTTTTATTCCATGACTTGATCACGACATATCTGAAGGGCCTGCGAACAAGACGGCAGGCGGTAAATGTCAGGTTCGTATAAGTTTGCTGACTTGGTCGGGATGGAGAGTAACAAAAGGCAGCTCATTATGCCAAAAACGGAGGGTATGTGGACTGCTAAGTGTCCACACGGTTTACCTCTCTCGAGGAAGATAGGAATGGAAGCCTGTCTTTTTTTCTATAAGCAAGGGCGATGCATGAAGCGATCAGCACATTTTTTTCATCCTTGACATTTATCTCATAGCTGGCCGTTTTCTGAGACCGATGAATTTCACTTGATTCCGCGCGAAGTCTGCTCTTCACCTCCGGAGCTTGATGAAAAGTTATGGTTACATTGAGGGCAACCGCGATTCTTCCGTGGGAGTTACAGGATGCCTGAAAAGCCTCGTCAATGAGGGAAAAAATAGCACCGCCATGTACCATTCCCAAAATATTCGTTGTATCTTCCCCGGCCTTCATTTCCACAACAGCACGACCTCGCTCCAATTCTACCAATTGAATTCCCAATTTGCCGGCATATGCCTCCTTCTCCACACTTTTGAAAATAGACGCAACCACTTGATCATCCATAACTTGCTTTCCTTTCCCAAAAATGTTTTTTACATTGGGCATCAATTTATTTGCAAGACTGACAAAAAATGGGACATTATGCGCCTTGGTCTAAAATACAATAGGCGGTAACGATTAGAGCCGCTTTTTGCTTGCAAAAACAGATGCGCTTTCGCTCTTGGTCCACAGTTTTAAAAATAACACGGAAGGACCATGCATGGAAGACAAAAATGTTGAAAGTTACGGACTTCCGGCTTATAAGTAGATGGCAACTGACTTGTTACGCCAGTAGCATTATGACATTTTTTGATATGTAGCGCAGAAAATTACCCAAAACTGCCTTAAGCTGAAATGGGTAAAAAGGAGTTTCCCTATGCCACAAAATA
>CAZIXY010000098.1:0-11035 GCA_964543315.1 uncultured Desulfobacteraceae bacterium
TCTTTTCTTCCTGTTTGACCTTTTTCGAAACATTCTTATAAATTGCACAGGCGAACACTTTTTTTGTCCGATTTGGCTCTCTCGTGGGGTCGGAGCCATAGCCTTCTATTTCTTTTTCGAGCCCTTCCAAAAGAAGTTCAAAAAGCCTTTTTTCTCCATAGACTCTCCAAAAAATGGCAAGCAAACATCTTGTTGCTATGCTGGCGTCTTTATGGGACAGATCACGGAGACGGCCTAAGAGGGAGGAAAATAAATAAGTCTCCTCTTCTTGAAAATGATCTATCCGCATTAACTTCCCCTTTTTAGAGGTTTAAAATCTCTTGAAACCATGAAACTGTAAATTTGGAGATCATGGTTCTATACCAATTTATTCCAAGTTTTACCTTTTTAGGGCCTCGGAAAAAATATAATGTTCAATCTAAATCATTCTACAAGCCCTTTGTAAGCCCTTTATTAGCCCATTAAGCCCTTTATCATCCCTTTGACCTGCTAATGACATATCCTGTTCCCCTTCCAGTAACACCTAATTTATAAAAAGTTTCCTTCTGAACTAGATATCTAAGGTCTGTTGTGGCAGTTGGCTTGGATACTCCGGTCAATTCCTGATATTCTTTGTTTGTTATTCTGCCTCTCTTTTTCACGTAAAAAGCTATGTAATGCCGCGCTTCGGCACTGTAACCGAAACTATCTTGCTAAGTTAGTTGAAAGCAGCTTTAATTTGTCTCTCATTCAACCCAAGTTTGCGTAAATATTCCTCCGTGTAAATATCTTTTCTGAATTCCACAAGGAAACCGCTCTGATATTCTTCGAAATGAGGCTCCGGAATATCTGCCAAAGAGCAAAGGTTCAGGATCTTTCCGATGCCGCTGCCGCATTGCTCTATCAGCCTCAAGCCATGCATTCGGCGGAGCCTTATAGGACCTGAAGAGCGTTAGCCCATTCAAGCGTCCGGATCAACTCTTTGAAATAATGCCAATTCCCCGTAAGAAACTGATAGCGCCCGGCCGCGATGCTCGGCGCTATGCCAAGCTCATGGGCCAATTGGACAATTTCCTCTTTTGAACGAATCCGGCGGATGGCATCATCATATTTGCAGGGAATCAGAAATTCAGCGGCAAAATCGTTGGCTCGTTTCTCTCGCGGGTCGTCCTGGCTACCGTCATTAATCAAAAGATCCTTCTTGCTGTCATGCAAGACATGACCGGCTTCGTGAAAGAAAGAGAACCAGAACTTGTCTTCTCCTTTGCCGCGCAGGCAAAGCAGGATCATGGCCTTTTGCGGGGTCAGCCATTTGGTGGCTCCATTCCATGGAACTTTTTGCATCTCCCTGACCAGGGCTAAGGCAACCCCTGATTCAGCGCAAAGCCGCCTCATTTCAGGTTCAAATACATGAACGGGTTCACGGGTCAGGTATCGTATCTGCTTCAAGGCTTTCTTGAAACGAACTCTGTCAAAGGTCCGACAGTCTATAGCCCGGGCCTGCAGCTCTCCAAGTCTTATCCAGGCTGAAGCGGGACCTGTCTTGGATTCAAAACAAGGTGACCTGCGGGCAGCCACAGCAGGCGATTCCCATATCTGACGCCACGCCTCCACACTGCTGACGCCGTAAAATTTCAACACTTCACGCAACTGCCCAACAGTGTCTTTGAGGCGGGAAAGGACACCTCTTTTCACCAGTTCCGCCACGGGAATCTCTCTTAACCAATCCAGATCATCCTGTAATCTTTCTCGTTCATGCATCCTGGCAAGCTGCTCGCGGTACTGGGCTTCCAGATTGTTCCACATGGCGGCAAGCACTCCGGTAGCAAGTTCCAGGCGATTGGCGGTTTCATAGGTGATTGGCTGTGTTCCTTTGAAAATTCGGTTTAAGGACTGCACGGTAAGATCGGTACGCTCGGCAAGTTCTTTCTGGCTCATTCCAAGAGATTTCATCACTTCCCGCAGGGTTTCGCCTGGTGGAATGGCGTAATCAGGCTCAAACCCATATCGTTTTAAGGCTCCGCCCATGGCCTCCTCCTTTAGTGGGTATCAACAACTCCGATAATTTCGATCTCTGTTACCCCAGACCAGTCCAGCCCTCCATTTTTTGTTTCTGGAAGCGGGTTATTGGCAGGGATAAATAGCAGACGGTAAGGATGCTCAAGGTCCACTGATAACTGTCCTTTGCGGTTTCCTGTCAGCTCGTGACACCGGGCCGGGGGAAGGCGTGAAATGTCATCAAGAGAAATTGCGGCTTTCAGCTCCATCATCCGTTGTTGCAACCTACGTGCCCTTTTCGCCCCCAGATGTCTTTGTGCCTCACGGCTCATAGAGCATAATTTCTGCAATCTCTTTGTCCTGAAATATATATCCATCAGATTGCCATGTCAACCAATTTTATTAACAAAATATGTTAACAATTATCTTTAAATAAAAACCGGCAGGAATCCTTCTATGAGTATCCTGAATCAAACCTGTTTGTTGATTCAGGCTACAATTTTCCTTTATCCCGATTACTCGCCTACGCCGCCGGCTCCACAATTCGGCTTTACGCTCCTTTCTCTTGTGAAACAGGTTGTCCGTGCCCATTAAAACCTCAATTCGCCTGCAAAGGGTAACGCGCCGTATCTGCCATATAAATAGCCTTTTTGAAGGGCCTCTCCCTTGCGAGGTTTATAATCTGAGAGTGGATAGAGCCTGCTGGCATTTTCTTTATCCTTTTCAATGAACCACACCTGATCTCTGCGCAAAAGGGTTTGATCCAGGACCGTTTTATCATGGGTGGCAAAAACCAACTGTGCATCATGCCGGTTCGTTTCTGGATTATGCAGGAGACTCAAAAGAAACCGGACTAAGAGAGGGTGCAGACTTGTATCCAGCTCGTCTACAAACAAGACAAAACCGTTATCCAGAATGTCCAGCCACGGGCCTGCCAATGCGAAAAGCTTGCGGGTGCCGGCCGATTCTTCGTCTAATTCAAGGGATACGTCTTCGCCGTTATCAGAAGATGGATGCATGAAAAATACACGAGTTAATTTTTTGCCTTTTATCTCCCTGCCGATTTCCTCCTTAAGCTCTTGCGGTATATCGGAGGGCATATCCTCCATTGAGAATTCTTTTTTCTCCAGAGAGATATCCGTAATAGATAAATCAGCTGCATTCATAAACTTGAGAATATTCTTTTTCTTTTCTTTTTCTTCACAAAAATCGTACACTGTACGGATAGTTACTGTCGTCTCTTTTCCTATGCAGTCTACACATGATCCCACGTTCGACCATCCAACAAACGTCCGGCATCCTCCCACTCATTACATACAGCTTTCGAGTTCCAGGGCCAGGACCATCTTCCTTGATATTTTTATCACGGTAGCTGATTCAACAATGCCTAAATATTTTACCAGCCTTTGCTTGAGAACGGTATAATTATTATCAGTTTGAACAAACGAAGCTTTCTGCAGATTAGCCTTCCACTTCACGACCTATCTGTGTAAGCACTTCACCTGCTTTTCCCCGGATTAGAACATCACACGCCTCGTCATAGGGGGTTTCCGATAGGTTGATGATGGCCAGAAAGGCCCCGCTCTGTTTGGCATAGTGCGGCATAAGCGCCGCCGGTTGAACAAGCAGGGTGGACCCCACAACCAAAAAGAAATTACAGTTTTGGGACAACTCCTGCGCCCTTTGAACTTCGTCTGCGGGCATGGACTGGCCGAATGACACGGTATCCGATTTCAGATAGCCGCCGCACGCGCATTCCGGTGCCAGGTCTCCATCTTCTATGCGTTTTTGCACTTCGTGTACTGTCACCTGCCTGCCGCAAGTCATGCAACGTACCCTGCGTGTATTTCCATGAAGTTCCACGACCTTCTCATCCGGCAGACCGGATTCCTGGTGCAGTCCGTCCACGTTCTGTGTGATAACCGCTTCCAGCAAACCCATCTCATGGAGTCTGACAAGGGATATGTGGGCGGAGTTCGGCTTCGCCTTCACAAGATCATGGTAAAGTTCTGCCTTTCGCCGCCAGTATTCTATGCGCGCATCTTTTGAGGACATGAATTCGTCAAAAGTGACCGGACGGAATTTATCCCAAATCCCGCCCTTGCTACGGTAATCGGGA
This sequence comes from uncultured Desulfobacteraceae bacterium, assembly GCA_964543315.1. Classification (GTDB taxonomy): domain Bacteria; phylum Desulfobacterota; class DSM-4660; order Desulfatiglandales; family Desulfatiglandaceae; genus JAFDHL01. Next base: position 4,097 of record CAZIXY010000098.1, read on the forward strand.
ATACCGCTTTCGGTGGATATGCCGGCTCCCGTAAAAACGACATTTCTTTCCCCCTGTGAAATTTTTCTTGCAATAAGGGAGATTTTTTCTTTCATGGAACCCGTCATAGGCTTATGTGTACCGGGAAGGTTTTCCGGTCGCCGTTTGTCAGACAGATAGGAATGTTTCCAAACGGCTTCTCTGAATCATCCCTTCCCTGAGGATCTCAGGTGGGTGAACGGTTATGTCAAGGACGGTTGATGCAACCTCACCCTCGGTTTCCCCCCCATCCAGGATCAAGTCCACACCCTGGCCAAAGGAACTCACGATGTCTTGCGCATTGCGACAGGCGGCTCTGCCCGAGATATTTGCGCTGGTACCTGTAATTGGTACCCCCAGGCCCTTTGTCAATGCTGTGGCAATGGGGTGGCTGGAAAGACGGACACCTATTTTGCCCGTACCGGCGGTCAGCAGAGGAGAAACACGCGGCCCCGCCTCAAAGAGCAGCGTCAAGGGCCCCGGCCAGAATTGTTCTATGAGCCTGTCGGCAACCGAGGGAAGCTGTTTTACCAGTCGGTTCAACTTACCTGCGGAAGGGATAAGTATTAAAACGGGGATGTTCGGCCGTCTCTTTTTTACGGAAAAGAGCCGCTTTATGGCTGTTTCGTTTGTCGAATCAACCGCAAGACCGTAAAAAGACTCTGTTGGAAAGGCTACCAGGCCGCCGGATAAAAGGCATTCCACAGCCCTTTCCAGTCCCTTTTTCAAGCTTTCTCCTGTATCGAGCCTGACCAAACGGTCCTGTCCCGCTATTTTTTCCAATTCTCTGTATTCTCGGCGGCCTTTTGTGTGAGCTTTTTGCGGTAGGTCTTTAATTCTTTATCAATGGCGGGATATTTCAGGCCCAGTATCTCTGCTGCCAGAACTGCCGCATTTTTTGCCCCGCCGCCTCCCACGGATACCGTGGCCACGGGAATACCTGGCGGCATCTGAACAGTAGACAAAAGGGCATCCATTCCCTTGAAAGCCGAAGAATCAATGGGAACACCGATTACCGGCAAAACAGTTTGGGCAGCCATGAATCCCGCCAGGTGAGCGGCCCAGCCGGCCCCCGCAATAATCACTTCAATACCCCGGTCGGCGGCAGATAAAACATATTCTCTTGTCAGATCGGGTGTGCGATGAGCTGATAGCACTCTGACCTCATGAGGTATTCCGATTTCCTTGAGGACATCTACGGAACCCTGCATGACCTCCGAATCGGATGCACTCCCCATAACCACAGCAACTAATGGTGTGTCACCCATGATTTGGTTCTCCTTTGGCATTTTTTTTGGAAATTTTGAAATCGCTACTTGTTGTTTGCCATTCCCATCAAAGGATAAATAATCATACCGGCTAACCAGGCAATATCTTCTGCTGAGAGAATATCGGTGATACTTCGATCAAAGAGGATGGTTCCCTCAGGCGGGAATTCGTCATCCCCTTTCCAGAGAATCAATGCGACAGGGATCATGGGGAGAGCCTGAACAATCACGGAAAGGTCCCCCTGGTCAAAAGATCGCGCACCGTAGACCTCTGTTGCCAGTTTCGCCAGCACCTCCGGTTGCGTTCCAAAGCCCTGAACCATTGGGTTCTTTGCCCTTCTCAAAAAGGCATCCAAGTAGAACTTTCCGTCGGGAACCTCCTGATAGGCAATCCACTCTCCACTGACCGCCGAACCTTTGGCCCCTATCAGGTAATGGAGGAGCAGGACCTGCTGCTGAATCGGGACCTCATCGCCGGATTCCGTAAAGGAGATATCGCAATCCGGCCAGGTGATCTTTATGTTTCTGTTCAAAAAATCCAGAGTCAAAACGGCCCTTCCTTCCGTATCAGGCTCAAAAACAGCCCCACTCAGGTCTGCTATGCGTTTCGGGTTCTTGTCCGCTAAGGCTTCTTTTCCAAGTCTAACAGCTTCCCTGTAATCATCAATTCTCGCCATAGATTGTCCTTTCGTTCCCTATTCTTTCAGACCTTCCGGGTTGTGTATATCCTATTTAGACAGCACAGGCATTATGCCGATAATTTCAAGATCAAAGGACCTCTTCAGGTAATTTAGGTTCTTTTCCCCTAACTGCGTGAGCCGTCACAGATCGAACTAAACGATTTACGATTCAACCAATTCAGTTTATAATAATATTTTGATTTCTATTTCAAGCCTAAACTCAAATACTTTATGATTCGCCACATCAGGACATGGCAGCCATGACCCGTAGAAAAAAGCGAAAAAAACACTATCAGAGTCAAAAAAATCCAAATAAGAAGTCCGAAATCTTCAATCCCGCATTAGAAGGCCTGGGTTCCCTTGCGAAAAAGAGTAAAGCAGAAGCCGGAGAACCTCAAAGGCGTAATCCGCCTGAATCCCCAAAAAAACCAGACGAAGCCAGGTTCTTTCTTGAGGCGATGTCGGATGTCAGGCCTTTATCAAAAGGCAAGAAGACCTTTTCCCCACCCCCAAACCCTGATATCAGACCGGCTCATCCTGTCAAGGATGAGGAGTTGGAAGCCCTGGCACATCTCTCCGACCTGATCAGTGGGACTGCTGAGATGGATATCACATATAGCGATGAATATATCGAGGGAAGCGTAACGGGTTTCAGTCGAAAGCTGATGAGAAGGCTCAAAAAAGGCCGGTTCCCCATCCAGGATTATATCGATCTCCACGGTCTGAAAAAGCAGGAAGCAGAGATGAGGATCAGAGAATTCCTCATCCAAAGCCAGCATCTCGGTTTGAGATGCGTACTGGTGGTCCATGGGCGTGGCCTGAATTCCGAAAATAATATACCCGTCTTAAAGGAGCGGTTGCCTGTCTGGCTGAACCGTGGCCCTGTAAAAAAGATCATTCTGGCCTTTTCAACCGCCAGGAGCTATGATGGCGGTACAGGCGCCATTTATATCCTGCTCAGAAAACGAAAAACAGGGTTTTGACCTTTCATTCATTGATTTTCAGACTTCACCCTGATACAATCCGGCTCAAAACAACAGGCGAGGAAACGTTACGTCCTTTTCATTTATACTCTTTACTAAGCGCGAACTACTTCATACCCAGACAACCCGACCCCATTTCCTGATTTCGGTTCGGATCAGGCGGTTGGAGAGCCAAGGAGATCTTTTTCAAAGATGAAATTAGGTATTGTGGGACTTCCCCAATCCGGAAAATCAACCATTTTTGCCGCACTCACGGGAAAAAGAGGGGAAGAAGCGGATGCCGTTTCATCCCGTTCCGATCCGAGAATTGCCACCATAAAGGTCTTTGACGAGCGTGTCGCCTTCTTGAGCAAAATATACCATCCAAAAAAGACGACCTATGCGAAGATCGAATATCTTCTTCCTTCCCAAATACCCGGCACTTCTGTTTCAGGATCTGAAGGGGGCGTCTGGAATCAGATCCGTGTATGCGATGCAATCCTGAATGTTGTGCGGAATTTTCCGGAACCTGGTGGATCTCTTCCTCAACCGGAACAGGAATTCTGGCAGTCTGAAGAAGAAATGATTCTGAACGACCTTGTGGTCACGGAAAAAAGGATCGAGCGATTGGAATTAGACCGGAAAAGGGGGAAAATCCCTGAAAAGGAGGAGGCTTCCCTGCTCAGATCGTGTCATGAAATCCTTGAAAAAGGTGATCCGCTCCGGAATTCGCCGGAACTCGCATCGCATCCGGCCCTTAAAGGTTTCACATTTCTATCCGCGAAACCGCTACTTGTCATTATTAATAATGATGACGAAGATGAGAAAGTGCCGGGATGGAACAAAAGACCTGAAAACATAGAGCTCATGGTCGTACGCGGTCGACTTGAAAAGGATATTGCCTCCATGTCACCTGAAGAGGCGGAGGAATTCTTAGACGCCTATCATATCCAGGAATCCGCCCTTGATCGAGTGATAAAGGGCTCTTACAAGGCCCTCAATCGTGTCTCTTTTTTTACCGTCATATCAGATGAGGTGAGGGCATGGTCCATTGCAGCCGGCCAGCCTGCCCTGGAAGCTGCCGGCACGGTGCATTCGGACATGAAAAAAGGTTTTATCAGGGCGGAAGTCATATCCTTTCACGATCTGAAGACCTACGGAAGCTTCCTGGAGGCGAAAAAGGCAGGCGTTGTGAGGCTTGAAGGAAAGGAATACGAAGTAAAAGACGGGGATATCATAAATTTTAGATTTAACGTGTAGAAGTGGCCTCAAACCCCATCTAACGCCGAATCTCTGTATTGCGGTCCTACTCAAAATGCCCACATACTACCATGTATGCTGCGTTTTTTCGTCGAACCGCGCCTTGATCTTCGGCGCGATCTGAAGTTTTGATACCACTTCTGGGTAATGTGGAAAACACGCAGTTTTACAACTCCGATGACAGTTTCACAAATAAATGTCGAGATAATAATCAGGAAAAGATAAAGAGGTTTCTCAAATGGAAAAGATTAAAGTAGGCATCATCGGGGCTGGGGGGTATGGGGGCTGTGGTGCGATCGAGCTCCTCCGCAACCATCCTCACGCGGAGATCTCAGCCCTCATTGACAAACAGGACGTCGGCAAACCTATCAGTGATCTTTACCCCCACCTGACGGGGTTTTGTGATTTACCAATAATTTCACCGGATGACCCGGACTGCCCCGAGGATTTCCACGTGGTCTTTTTCGCCACCCCGGATGGAGTTGGGCAGAATGCAGCGCCTTCGTGGGTGAAAAAGGGGACCAAGGTCGTTGACTACAGTGGTGACTTTCGATTCAATGACCCGCAGACATATAAGGGATACGCCGCCAGAATTGGACGTGCCCAGGAACATGCATCCCCGGATCTCTTGCCACAATCGGTTTACGGGCTGGCAGAGTTGCACAGAAATGAAATATCACGTTCCAGTCTTGTTGGGAATCCCGGTTGTTTTGCCGTGAGCTGTATTCTTGGACTCTCTCCCGCTGTAAAATCAGGCATCATTGAAGATGATTCGATTATCTGCGATGCCAAAACGGGAGTTTCCGGCGCCGGTAAAAATCCCACTCCTGCCTTTCATTATCCGGCCCGTTACGATGCCATGAATGCCTACAAAATATCCGGGCACCAGCATGTCTATGAAGTCGAACGGGAGCTGGCCCTCCTTGCGGGTCATGACATCAGGATTACCTTCACCCCCCACGTTGTGCCCCTGTGCCGGGGTATCCTGACAACCATATATGCCCAGCTTGGCGAAGGGCAGGACCTCAAAACAGTGCAAGATGTCTATAACTCTTTTTACGGGGATGACGTGTTTGTCAGGGTTTTCGGGCCTGAAAAACCTCAGGTTAGTGTCAACGTGCGTGGCAGCAACTTCTGCAATATTTCCGTTAACGTAGACGAAAGGACGGGAAAGCTTATTATTGTGAGCCTGGTGGACAACCTGGTGAAAGGGCAGGCAGGCAGTGCCGTTCAAAATATGAACATCATGTTCGGTCTGGAGGAAACAGCCGGCCTCCTCCACCCCGGCATTTATCCTTAAAATATAAAATCTATACCGAAAGGACGAGGCTTTGTATTGCGTCCTCCATCGTAATATTCAAATGTTGTATACGTATGTGAGGGGAAAGCATGGGACTCTTCGAAAGCGCACATCTCCCGGATAAAATTTTCTCTGCCCTCTGTTGCGGCCCGACTCGCGGTCTGCTTCGCAACAGCCTCATGGTTTCCGTTATCTTCCTTTGCAGCAGATCGCAGTGAGGGCCGCTTGTACCTTACATTATTTTATACACACCCTCCTCACCTGGGCGATATCTGTCTGGCCCAGGAAGACCTTCCGGATACCATCCTGCAACAAGGTCGTCATGCCGTCCTTTATTGCCTGGTCCCGCAATTCTTCCATCTTTGCCCTGCCCTGGATCATGGATTTAATTTCATCCGTGCCCACAATAAGCTCATGCAGACCCGTACGGCCCCGATAGCCTGTATTACCACATCTATCGCAACCTTTTGGCCGGTAGAGGTAAAGACCATCACTATAGCCATAACCAAGGGCATCGAAATCACCGTCATAGGCCCTGACCAGGGCGTCATACTCTTTCCTGTCAGGATGGTACTTTTCCTTGCAATCTTCGCAGAGTGTCCTTACCAGTCGTTGGGCCAGCACGCCTAATAGGGCGTCTGCGAAATTAAAGGGATCCATTCCCATATCTAACAGTCGCGTGATGGTTTCGGGGGCGCTGTTCGTATGAAGGGTACTGAAAACCAGATGGCCCGTCAGAGAGGCCTCAATGCCTGTTGACACGGTTTCATGGTCGCGCATTTCCCCCACCATGATCACGTCCGGATCCGCCCTTAGAAATGCCCTCATGGCCGTGGCAAAATCGAATCCGATTTTAGGAAGCACCTGGACCTGGCGAAGGCCGTCCTGGGTGATCTCAACGGGATCCTCCGCAGTCCATATCTTTGTTTCAGGCTTGTTGATATAACCGAGCGCCGCGTGGAGGGTCGTTGTTTTCCCGCTTCCTGTGGGCCCAACACACAGAACGATCCCATAGGGCTTGGATATCATTTCTATAAATTCTCTATAGTTCCTTTCGCTCATGCCCATAGCATCGAGTGGCATGGGTTTTCCCGCAGCCAGAAGCCTCATGACAACGTCTTCATTCTGCCCCGTGGTCGGAATGGTAGCAACCCGGAGTTCTATATCCAAAGGAGCATACTTCTTGAATTTGATCTTTCCGTCCTGGGGAAGCCTTCTTTCAGCAATGTCCAGATCAGACATAATCTTCAAACGGGAGACAATGGCCCGTTTATAAGTATAGGGCAACGTCTGATACAACTGGCACGCCCCGTCTATTCTGATCCTTATCAAGGCATGGGCCTTTCCCTGCCGCGGCTCAATGTGGATATCGGAGGCCCCCCGGTTGTATGCGTCCACGATCATCTTGTTGACGAGCTGGACAATAGCACTATCCTCTTCATTCACGCCTT
>CAZIXY010000099.1:0-10763 GCA_964543315.1 uncultured Desulfobacteraceae bacterium
ATCACGAATGATTTGTCCCTATCAGCCTTCTACCTTCAGTCTATACACCTGGGTATTAACCCATAACCGCCGAAGCAGCCTCTTCCAGGGTCGTTATTCCCCTTCTTACCTTATCGGCAGCGTCCTCCTTTAATGTCCTCAGCCTTCCCGATTTTTGAGCGGCCCTTGTGATCTCCTGAGCGGATCTCCTTTTAAGGATCATATCTTCGATCATTTCATCCATGGCCAGGACTTCAAAAATGCCTGTTCGGCCCTTATATCCTGTATTGAAGCAGTTGAAGCATCCCTTGCCCCTCTGGAAATTGCCCCCCTCCAAATTTTCCATTCCGAATTGGGCCAGAGCCTCTTTCGGCGGTGTGTAAGACTCTTTACAGTTGGGACAAACCGTCCTGACAAGACGCTGGGCAAATGAAACAAGCAGCACGGAAGACACAAGGAACGGCTCAATACCCATATCCAACAGGCGTGTGATTACCCCTGCCGCGTCATTGGTGTGAACCGTGCTCAGGACCTTGTGGCCGGTCAGGGCCGCCTGAACGGCAATGGTTGCCGTTTCTGCGTCCCGGATCTCCCCTACCATGATGACGTCCGGGTCCTGTCTCAGTATGGATCTGAGCCCGCTGGCAAATGTCATACCCGCCCTGCGGTTTAACTGGACCTGCCTTATCTTTTCTATCCTGTATTCCACAGGATCTTCAAGCGTAATAATGTTGACGTCCGGCTTATTGATCCTTTTCAGGATGGAGTAAAGACTTGTGGTCTTGCCGCTCCCCGTTGGTCCCGTACTCAGAACCATTCCAAACGGTTTGAGAATCAATGACTCGATTTTGTTCATATCTTTCCGATGCATGCCGAGTCGATCCAGGGAATAAACACCGCCGCTTGAATCAAGCAGACGCAGGACGAGATTTTCACCGTGGATCGTCGGGATGGTAGACGCCCGGATATTGATTTCACGGTTCTGGGTCTTGACCGTAAACCTTCCGTCCTGCGGAATCCTGGAGACGGCTATATCCATGTTCGCCAGGATCTTGAGCCTGGACACTATCGGCAGAAACATGGACTTGGGCGGCACGGGCACCTCATGAAGTTTTCCGTCCACCCTGAACCTGACCTGCACATAATCCTTTTCCGGACTGATGTGTACATCACTCGCCCTTTCGCGTACAGCCTGGGAAAGGATGGAATTCGCCAGCCGGACTATGGGGGCCTCTTCAGCCATATCCTGCAGGGAGCTTACCTGAACATCTTCACCCCCTTTTTCCACTTCTATGTCCGCTTCCCCATATTTCACCTGCTGGATACTCTCAAGGACATCATCCAGATCTGAGTATGCGCCGTAAAGACTGCCGATCAACTGATTGAGTTGCTGATCCGCGCAGATCACGGGTTCGATTTCGATATTCGTTACGGCTTCCACGGTGTCTAACGCCCTTATATCCAGGGGATCCGTTACACCGATTGTGAGCAGATTGGCCTTTCTCATCAATGGCACCACATGATGTTTCTGTGCGACGTCCGCAGGGATCAGGTTTGAGAGGCTCAAATCAAGAGGATATTTTTCAGGATGATATTTTTCGATTTTCAGCTGTTCCGAGAGAAAATCTATCAGCTGGGACTCGGTGAGGATCCCCTGTCTGACCAGAAACTCGCCCAGCTTTAATTTGGTGTTCTTTTTTGAAATCAATGCCTGTCTAAGCTGTTCTTGCGTCAACAGGCCACCGTCTATCAATATTTCACCTAATCTCTTCTGTCCCTTCAATTTTAACACTCCATTCGCGCGAAAAATGTTAATAAAAACCTAAAATGCAGGATTGGCAAAAAAGACAGTGTCCTCATCCCATTCGGTCAGGAGTTTTGCTTCTGCAAAAAGCCTCGGGGGCAGCTCCCTGAGCACCTTTTCGGCAGATCGTTCATCCTGGAAATACTTTCTGTATAATACCATAAACTTCAAGCCATCCCGCCTGTTCCAGCAGGGAATGATTCCCAAAGGCCGCATATCGGCGGGATGGCTTTTCAAAAAACGGTACGCATCTTCGAGCCGAGATTTGGTCGTTATTTTCACCCACCAGAATTTCAACAATGAAGGGCTGACCTCCACCGGAACGGCAGGAAAACTGATCAACTGACCCGGCTCGATCAGGTTCGGATTCCTGATTTCAGGGTTGCGTTCCGTAACAATCTTCAGGTGTTTCCGGTCGTAAATCCCGTAAACCTTATACATCAAATTTCCAAGTGTATCACGTCTACGGACTATTATCCGTCCTAAGATGTCCGGGATTTTTTTCTCAGTGTCCGCCGTTTCCGACGAGACCGCGTATGCCTGTTCCGCGGTAACCGGGACATCATTTTCACTTATAACCGGAGGCTCAACAACCGTCTCCTTTGAGACAGCGGCGTCTGCATTACCTCTTTCGGGAGACTGGACAGATGTCTGTCTGATCCTGACGATAGGCTGCCTGACCTTTATTTGGGTTTTTACCAGTTGAGACAGTAAGGCCCTCCTTTCTTTCTCCCATGGTATTGGAATGGTGAAACGTTCGGGAGCCACGGCGAGAACCAACACCACCGCAAGCAAACCGGTCAACACCGCTATCCTGACGGGATGCCACTTCTTTGGTTGCTCAGGAAAGGCCTCGCTGATGCAAAACCGGGCCACGGACCTGCTGACTCTGGAACGATTTTGAATAATCAAGGTCAGTATTATCCTGTGGCAAAGATTGATAATTTTCCTTGGATAGCCCCCTGATGCCTTATAGATGACACGCAATGCCCAAAAGCTGAAAAAAGAGGGCTTTTTTTCGCCGTCACTTGCAAGCTCAAGCCGGTATCTTATCATGGCCCTCGTTTCACGAAAATTCAACGGGCCTAAAATATGGTACAAATTAATGCGATCCGCGAAATTCTGGTATTCTTTTATGCTCTGCCGGAATTCTTCCTGTGCAAATATGACAATTTGCAGGAGCTTTTGATCGTTGGTTTCGTAGTTAAGAAATTCTCGCAGGATTTCAAGGCAAAAACCAGGTAGCTTTTGCCCCTCATCAATAATCAAGACAACAGTCTTTTTCTCATCCACACCACGTCGAAAGAGATAGTTTTTTATGTTCTCCTTAAACTGCCAGTCACTGGTTTCCTTTTTGGCCCCGTTCCCTCCAAATATGCCAGCCACTGTGGCAAGGAATTCCGTTGGGGTGCTGAAATATGGATCGAGGATAAGATGGGGCTCCACCTTTTCATCATTTGAAAAATCCCGGATAAGCCTACGGCAAAGGGTTGTCTTTCCTGTTCCAACATCCCCGATTATGACATTCAACCCCCTCCGGAGACGAACGGAAAGCTCTATCTTTTGCAGGCATTTGACATGCTGCCGGGACTGGAAAAAAAAGTCGGGGTCGGGGGAGTTGGAAAACGGTTCCCTGCTTAAATTAAGAATTCTGAAATAATCCATTTTTCCGCCGGAGTTATAAGTTCTTAGCCGGCTCCTTTTTTTTCAGAATATGGGGTGTTATGAATATAAGCACATCCTCCATCAGGTTTTCCTTGTTGGTTCCCTTAAACAGGTAGCCGAGCAGCGGGATATCCTTGAGTCCCGGGATACCGTCTTCAGATCCGAGCTTCCTCTGCCTGGTAAGCCCGGAAATGACAATAGTCTCGTCGTCTTCAACAATCAGACTGGTCTCGGTCTGTTTCTTTATGATGAATGGATTCCCGTCCACGTTGCGGGATGTGTCCACTTCGTCCTTCTTAACGGTAATATCCATCCTCAAATTCTTTCCGTCTATCACGTGAGGCTTGATCTCCAGCCTGAGAACGGCTTCCTCAAATTTGACCTCCCTGTTGCCGTCCTTGTCCGTGGATACATAAGGGATTTTTTCACCGTTTTCAGTGAAGGCCATTTGATTGTCAAGAGTCGTAAGAGAAGGGCTGGAGAGAATATTCAATTTTCCCTCCGCCTGGAGTGCCGAAAGCTCTAAACTCAACAGGGAACCCCCTATCTTTTCGGCCAAAATCCCCATGGTAAATCCTGCGCCCCCCGTGGTCACGAAATCAGCGGGGAAATCCGAGGCGTATCCGGTAGTGGGATCGATACCCGGGGTAAGTGGATTGCCCATGTCAGCTCCCGTATTTGCCCCGGGGGTGACCCAGATGTTATTGCTTGCCGAGGTACCCCTATACATACCTCCCCACCGAACTCCCAGTTCTCGGGCCGTTTCCCTGGTTGTTTCAATGATATTTGCCTCGATCATTATCTGGGGAGTAGGCCTGTCCAGCTTCTGAATCAATGGGATCATTCGAATAATATCATCCCTGATGGCCTGGATAATAAGCGCATTCGTATGCTCATCTACCATAATGGATCCACGCGGCTTTCCCTCCTTGTCTTTGGTCAAAAACTCCTTAAGGTTTTCCTTGACCTTGCTTGCTTCAGCATAATCAATGTAGACGATCTTTGTCAGGAGTGGCTCAACCCTTCTCAATTCCATTTCCTGGGTCTTCCGCTTTTCCTGGATGGATTCCATCTTCAGGTCGTGCTCCATATCTTCTACGGAAACTATGCGTATTATGTCTCCCTCCCACGAGTAAGTGAGCCCCTGAGTCCTGAGAACACCTAAAAAAACCTGATCCCATGGTGCAGCCTCTACGTTAATATTGATCTTGCCCTTCACGCCTGCGTTTATCATTATATTTTGTCCGGCAATCTTGGCCAGGGCACGAAGGAGCACAGGGACAGGCATGTCGTGCATGCTCAGAGATATCTTCTGGTTCGGGAGAGGCTTTTCAGGAACGATCTCCTTCTCCTCTTCCTGGACTGCCTCCTTTTCCTCCTTGGGGAGTTCAATAGATCGGACCTTTTTAGAGGGGGAATGGGCCCTGGCCTCTTCGGCCATAACCTTCCATTTTTCAAAAAACGGGTCCTCTTTTACGGTTTCTTTACTGGCACAGCCGCAGGCAAGTACCAGAGATGAAATGACAAAAACCAACCAAAGGGTCCTTTTCCTATTCCTAACACGCATACTTTTTTCTTTAGCTAACATAATAAACCACCCACACAGAGTTTACAGGACTTCCTCAACCAAAGGCACGGTGATTTCCTTTTCTATTCCCTCTATCCCTATGACAACCTTGTTTGGATAAATTGCCCGAATAATAAATCCGTCGGACCCGATTTCCTCTCCGGTTTTGTATTCCATGCCATCAATAATCGCAATCTTCCTATCTCCCATCTGCAGATAACCCGAGTAACTGAAAGTGACTTCAGGAAGAATATCGACCTCCTCCCGGGTCTCCGCCTCTGCCTCGGCCTTTAGAGCCTTTTCTTTTTCCTTAACCACAGAGATCTTTTTATCAAAAAAAGGGTCCTTTGCCCATTTACTTTCGGCTTTCTCGATAATATAGGTATCCGTTTCTGTTGGGCCTTCCTTAGTCAAACCCACCGACAATTCGGTAATCAACTTGTTTATCTGGCTTGACCGGCTTTCAGCACTTATTGAGGTGCCTTTTTTAGGAGGCGAAGAAAAGAACAACGCATAGGCGCCGTAAACAACTGCAAGACACATCAGAACGAGAATAATTCTTTCCCGTTTTGTCATTTGACCATTCTCCAGGACTATTAATTCAAGGCCAACCAGACCTTGAGACTGAACTCTTTAACGCCTTCTGCCGGTTGAATCTGAATCTCTTCCACATGCTCCAGGTACGGCAATTTACCTATTTCCAGGAAAAATTCACGAAAATCATAAAGTTTTCCCTTAACGACTGTTTTTACGGATAAAAGACCTGCTTGTTCGGTCAAGGACTTTATATCAGGGATGATTCTTATTATCTCGAGATTGCTTTTCCTGGCTATCCTTTCGAAAATGACTGAAATTTCCGACGCTTTATCACGGTCGAGCCCAGCCTTTTCAGGAAAAGGGAGACCCCAGGTTTCCTTCTGCATCACGCTTTTCAACAGTTCCTTGCCTATCGGGAAAAGTGCTTTTTGTTCTTCTATTTGAGATTCCGTCTTTGCTATTTCCTTGTCCAGGCGAACCAGAGACTTGTGATAAGGGTAGATTGCCAGAACGACAAAAGCCAAAATTCCACCCGCACATATAATAATATGCCGTATGCTCTGGCCTGGTAATATTGCCGATCCCTTTAGTGCCATTTTCTCATTCTAAACAAGTTTGACGGACTCGTAAAAAGTCCGGCAAAGAAGTCCTATGCCTGCGCGCCTTTAGCCTTTTTCTGTGCGCCTTCCATATCAATGTGGACGATAAATTGCAGGGCCTCCTTGTCCTCATAATATCCCATGGTGCTCTTCCGAATACTGGGGCGGCTGAAAAGAAGACTGTTTTCCAGCCTCAGAACGTATGCGGCCAGGGAAGACTCAAGGGTCTGGTGTCTCCCGAAGATAACGCCTTCCAATACCAAAATTTTCTTTGCCGCGGTCTTCTTGTCCCCTGAAACCTGCCCCAGGTTCGCCTTCATGCTCAACAAACGGACATTAGGTGTTGTTATGCTTATGATTTCCTTGATTATTGCCAACCCGGCATATCTCTTGCTGTATTCCTTTGAAACCTGCTGTTTCTGTTTGGCTTTTGCAGTCAGTTGCACGATATAATCCTGATCGACTCGCGGTCTGTATTGCTCCAGCTTTTGCTGAAGTTGAGCAATTCTGATTTCCTTCTGCCCCTTCACATAACCCTGCCACATAAAATAGCCCAAACAAATACCCATTATTACGAAAAAGACAACAAAAACACCCATGTTGATCCGTTTTACGTTTCCCATCAGCTCTTTGTCCTCGGAAGTGAAGAGCAGATTAGGGGTACGCGATTTGCTGGACAGGCCCATTCCCACTGCAGTGGCAAAAGGAGCCCTGCCGGAAGCTGATCCATGAACTGACGCGCCCTGCACAATCGAGGTTCCCGGTTTAAAGGGATCAATTGTGTCACCTGGAAGCCCCACTTGCTTTTTGATATAATCAACCACCCGCTTGAAGGAATTGATCTCACCTACCGTGTAAAATTTTTTTACGCTATCCTTTTCGGATTTTAGAGAATAATGCCGAAGGCTCCTCTCCACCTGTCTGGCCAGCCGCTGGAGGGCCGGAAAGATCATTCTGTATATATCAACCTCTTTCAGGAAAAAACCCGGCTCCGCCTCGGTCAGAGGAGGTGAATCAGCACTGAGGCTGAAGAGTATCCTTTCTGCCTGTTTAGGGTCTATCACGGTTTGCCCTTCAAGATCCAGGGGAACGCCAACACCTTCTCCTTTTCCTTCATTTTGGAATAAAACGCTTGGGTCCTCCTTAATCTTTTCTATGATCCCCTGGATCATGCTGTTTATTCCCGTCTTTATCCATCTCACCAAGACGAGATTGCCGGAAGAAAATATATCAATACGCGACCAATCCCTTCCAACAAATAAGGTGCTTACGTTCTTTCCATCTGATTCATTGAGAATGGTTCTCACAATATTCTGTATGGCAAAGGGAGAGAGGGATAATCCTGTCAGAGGAAAACCGCTCCTGTTGAAGATGGCTTTCAATTGCAGGACTTCACGTTCCGGCACAGCCCAGGCAAGAACCGAAGTTCTGCTCACGCCCTCCTTCTCAACCTCGCCAAGAATTTCAAAGTCAAAAACACTGTTATTCTCGTCAAATGGAACCTCCTTTTTAAGACTCCAGAAAACGACATTGGCGATCTGCCTTTTCGGGACCCTGGGTATGAGGATATTCCGTATCTCTATTCCCTCCGAAGGCATACTGCTCCACAGGGCGACCTTCCCTGTTGAACCACAAAAACTTGTCAGTGTTGTCCTGAAAAAGATAGAGAATTCAGGGTCTTCCATAGATATTTTCGGGTCAAACGGAACGCTCCTGTACCCCAGTATATGCCATTGTCTTTCAGAAGATTGCCTGATCTTCACCAACTTCACATCACTGTAACCAAAATCCACGCCGACGGTGATATTCTTTTTTAACCCCCAGGATCTTGCCGGACGAGGCCTCGCTGTCTCACGAGATTCCTGTGCCGCATGGACTTCAGGAATATCACTCCCTTTTTCATCGTTCCTGATTAATCCCAGAAGCCTTTCAGTAGAATTAATTTCGTCAGTTTTCGGCAAAATCAACCCCCTCGACCAGCCATAATTTTTTTGTTTTCATAAAGTGCGATGCATTTTGCCATAATCAGGATGGCCCATATCCAAAGGACACATTTTCTTGTTTTTCGTTTAAAATTATCTTAATTTAGTTTAAACAAAACATTTTGTCAATGTTTTTTTGCCACAGACATTTAGAGGCTTTATCGGAAAGACCTCTAAATTATTAATGCTTGAGCATGCGCCCATCCCAAATCCCCAGTCAAATTTGAATATCTTGATTCTCATCACCTGTTTTTGAAGGATTCCTGATCACCACCAGCGGGGTATTGGTAACGTTCAAAAGCGTATGCATCTTGAAGGGCATGGGACTCTTTTTTTAGAATCGACCCGGCTCAGGGTCGTGAGTCTGTCGAACGACAGAGGATGCCTTGATGGTGGATCAGGGCCCATTATCTTGACTTCCTTTGTTATTCTGTTTACTCTAAACACAAACAGTCAGGCTGCCTGTCGAGAGCCCCTCGGCCTTGAGACCTGTTGACGAGCTCAGATCGAGTTGCTCGGAGTCGAAAGGCCTCAAGGTCGAACGAAAGGTTTCACACTAAAGATTAATGAAGCTCAGTATGAGAACAAATCCCGGTTTTACTCTGCTTGAAGCTATAGTTGTGTTGCTTATCGTAGGCGTCATCGGTGCTGTCGTCGCGGCCCGCGCGATTTTCACTAATCCCGACCTGGCTGCACAGGCTGAGGTCACAAAGACACACATCCGATATGCCCAGATCCAGGCCATGAATTCGGACGTGGTGTGGGGTATCCACTGCGAGGGAACATCTTACTGGCTCTTCAAAGACGGCAACAATGCTAACAAGGTCTTGCTCCCTGGTGAAGACGGCAATACGGTTGACTTGTCAGCCAAAAACCTGACCATGGCCGGGTTTACGGACCTGTCATTTAACTCCTGGGGAACACCTTACACAGACGCGTCCGCTTCCCAGGGAAACAAACTTGCTGTAGCCCTCAAAATCACAATATCATCCGGAGAGGAAAGCGAGCAGATCACCGTAACCCCTAATACGGGTTTTATCCCGTGAGCACACTATTGATGGTCAGGCCTGATCAAAAAGGATTTACCTTTTTAGAAATCATCATCACGCTTGTTGTGGCGGCCATCTTGGGAACCATTCTGGTCCAGTTCATGGGAACAAGCCTGACACGCAGCGCCGAACCGATCGTCATGGTACAGGAGGGGTTTTCCCTGAGCGAGATCATGGAAAAGATGACGGCACACTACAAATACCTGCTGGCAACGGACAGCAACCCCCTCACAAGCTTCAAGAACGACATTGAAAACGGAAATGCTACAGAAAATACTCCCTATTTCGGGGACTACTCTATACAGACGGCATACATAACCTTTAGCGACGGGGATGAAGCCCCGGATACGTCGGGTAATAATAGGATATTAAAGGTAATCATTAATAAAGGGGACCAGTCTTTAGCCGCGCTTTTTACAAAATAGGCCTCCCACCCCTTCGAGGGAGGGGACCGGTCCGGTTTTCCGGATGCCCGCGAGAACCTGCTCCAGCTGAGGGGGGGCGTTAATGGAGTTCCGCTCAGTGAGAAATGAGATGAAGAGTGAGTCCGGATTCACGTTGCTCGAAATTGTCGTTTCCATGATAATACTGGGAATCATGGTTATTATCGCAGGCCTGGGAATCGTGACGGGCACAAAAGGTTACCTGTTCACGAGAGAAAACGCGCATATGGCCCAGAAGTCCCAGCTGGCCATGGCCCGACTGAACCGTGAACTTACAGAGTTGATGGATGTTACGACCGCGACACCGAGTTCTATAGTTTACGAAAGGCCTGGAGGCCGATACAGTTTAGCAAAGGTGGGTGACGTTATTAAGATCCGCGAGGGCTCCGCATACCCCCCTGACGCAGAGAATGGGGATATTCTGATTGATAACGTCGATAGTTTTACCCTGGCATTTTATAAGCTTATGAGCGGAACGACTCCGGTCGCCTGGACCACCACTGATGACATTGAGCTTTTGTATGCCATTGAAGTCAATATGACCCTGAGCCGCTCTGAAAGCGGCATGGGGGATATCAGTTTTTCTACAACCGTGAACCCGAGAAACAATAAAAATTACGGAGGCGCACCGCCGACAACCAATCCCCCTACAAAGGCAAATTACGGGTGTTTTGTGGCCACTGCGGCATACGGCGAGCGGGATCACCCCATGGGGCTTTTTTTGAGCCGATTCAGGAACGGATCTCTCCTGACGTGGAAAGGAGGAAAGGTCATCGCGATTCCCGTAATTTTGCTTGTTTCCTGGTTCATCACCCGGATGGGTCTTTGGATTGCCCGGCGAAGAAATCACGGGACACACAACATGTTATCAAATCAAAAAGGCAGCGTGCTGATCGCACTGATCGTCACCATGGTGGTCCTGTCTTCTATCGGGGCCGCTATGGTTTCTCTGACAAGCACGTCAACCTTCAGCAGGACGGGAAGTAACAGTGCGGAAAGGGCATATTTTCTGGCCGAATCAGGCTACAGGTATGCTGCAAGCAGATATCTTAATGCCGCCGGTGATACCGCTAAAGACAACGAGCTGGTGGCAATGCATACGCAGCAGACATTTACCCTGCTCGATGCCAACGGGCAA
>CAZIXY010000100.1:0-10699 GCA_964543315.1 uncultured Desulfobacteraceae bacterium
GCATGGGGCACAATAAGGGCCTTCAATTTCCCATCCAGGCCGGACATTTGGACCCTTGACAGATATACCTGAATTGTCCTGGTCAGGTCAGCCGGATTCCCGGGATACCATGTGCCCGCCAGGATGGAAGGGCGAACATCCTGAGGGTTCTTTTCTTCTGCCCGGGTTTTGAGCGGGTGCAGAAGAAGCCCAAGAAGGATAAAACAGGCCAGAATTGAGTGTATAACGAAATTTTTATTCATTCTATCAGCCTCTTAAATTACTTGCCATATTATACGCCCGTGGGATAAAAATGAGAAATATTATTTGTCTGTTTCACATTTCTGTAACATTTTGCCTTTTCCTGTCTCCTAATGGAAGAAGGAAACGATAAATAAAAGCACGGAGGAAATATGACTTTTCACAGTGCCTTAAAATTGAGAATACCGATCTTCATGATTCTTCTTTCCATTTTTGGATGCCAAAAAGCCAGCGAGAGTGACGTCAGTGCACCTGATTTTTCACTTTCAGACCTTTCAGGGCGCGTGATATCCCTTAATCAATACCGTGGTAACGTGGTCATTCTGGATTTTTGGGCAACCTGGTGTATGCCCTGCAGAGTCAGCATTCCGGAATTAGGCAAGCTGCACGAAGAATATCGGGACAAGGGATTGGTTATTTTGGGGGTGTCTATGGATGATCATGAGCAGTTTTCCAATGACTATCTTCGCGCGTTCAGGGATAAGTTCGGGATCAACTATAAAATATTACGCTATAATATCGAAGTATTACGAGACTATTTTGGAGGGGGGAACATCGCTATACCCACCATGTTCCTGATAGATCGAAAGGGCAAGATCAGACAGAAGATTGTTGGTTTCAGGCCGGACGTTCTTAAAAAAACATTGATGGATGTTTTGTAATGATTATTGATTTCCATACGCATGTATTTCCTTCTTTTTTCAGGGATGATAGGGCTGCTCTTTTTTCAGACGAACCTGGCTTCGAATCCATTTACAGCTCGTCCAAGGCAAAACTCGTGGGTGCCAAGGAACTGCTTATAAGCATGGATGAGGAACAGATCCAGAGGTCGGTGATCTTCGGCTTTCCCTGGCAAAAGCCTGATAACTTTCGCAGACATAATGACTACATCGTGGAGTCGGTCAATAGTAATCCGGACCGTTTTGTCGGGTTCTGCTGCTTTTCTCCTCTGTCGCCGGATGGGCCAAGAGAGGCGGAAAGATGCCTCCATGCAGGGCTTTCCGGTGTGGGCGAACTTGCTGTTTATGGCGCCGGTTTATCTGCCGGAGTCATTGAGGGTTTGAGGGACGTCATGACCCTCTGTTCCCAGTTTGATGTGCCATTTTTGCTCCACACCAATGAACCTGTGGGACACGAGTATCCGGGAAAGGCCCCCATGACGCTTGCTCAAATCTACGATTTTCTCAAGACCTATTCCGCAAACCGTATTGTCCTGGCGCACTGGGGAGGAGGGCTCTTTTTTTATGGTCTCATGAAAAAGGAAGTCAAAGAAGTCCTTCAAAACGTCTGGCTTGACACGGCCGCATCACCTTTTCTTTATACCCCGGATATTTATAGGATAGCCGGAGAAATATTAGGTTTTGAAAAAATTCTTTTTGGAACCGATTATCCCCTCATAAAACCCCGGAGATACCTAAATGAGATGAAATCGGCGGGTCTTACTTCCAGGGCAATGGAACACATCACCGGATTGAATGCGGCGAAACTGCTTGGATTGGCGGCTTAAGCATCGAATTCGGTAATGGCGGCTGCCAAAGGCAGTTATCTAAAGCCTTGCGTCACTGATCCGAGGACAAGTGTCCCCCTAGCCTTGGACGAACTCGTTCAGCCACCCATAGAAGATACCTCGGCCAGCAAGTCCTGAATTCCACAGGTAGTTTTGTGCTCCGGTAGTTGCGCCCCACTATGAGCCTGAAAATGACAAGGTATTCAATGAGGAGATAAAGAAGCACCTCAGACCGGAAATTACCCTATCTCTCCGGGAAAGGCCTGCAACGGGACTTGATATCCGGAGAAGGTCTTGCTGAACGTGTCAATCGGGTTATTCGAAATAGGGTTTCACCAAAGTCGCAACATAACGGGCAATTGGAATGGAGGTCGTGAGCCCCGGACATTCAATTCCAACCAGGTTGATCAGACCGGGGTAGCCAAGATCAGCTTCATCTTTTATGACAAAGTCCTTGTATGGATCATTGGGACCTTGAAGCTGTGGCCTGATTCCACTCATAGCCGGCATAATAGATTCGACAGTTATCGAGGGCAAGTAATGGCAGATAGATTCATGGAAAAGCCTTTTTTTTGATTCATCAACGCTGTAATTGATCTCTTTGACATATTCCCAGTGTGGACCGAATTTGACATTTCCTGCCAAGTCAATTCCCGTGTGAACCCCTTTTTTTCTATGACCTGTCTTCCTTGTATTCACAGGCCAGACTAAATGGCTTAATTTCGGTGCAGAGAAACAGGAAAAAAAAGTCCCTTTGTTGTAGTGGATACGGTATCCCTGCTTGTCAATGTCGATCCCCACCAGAGCCGCCGTCCTGTCGGCATCCAATCCCGCACTGTTAATCAGCACTTTTGATTTAAAACGGTATTCGCCATGATTGACTTCAATTATATAGTACGCGCCGTCATATTTGATGCCCGTGACTTTGGAACGATAAGCAATGAGAGCTCCATTGGTTTCTGCCTGGCAGAGGAAGCTGCGCGAGAGGTTGTGAATGTCGATGATCCCGGTAGACGGGGATAACAGGGCCTCTTCAGCTTTGATGTCGGGTTCGAGATTACGGATTTGCCTTTTCGATAACATGGAAAGATCGTCCACACCTTTCTTTTCACCATCAGCTTTGATTTTTGCCAGTTTTTCTTTCTGATCATAGTCATTGGCCACTATTATTTTCCCCACTGCCCTGTAAGAGATGTTGCGTTTTACACAGATTTCTTTCAATGCGATGTTTCCGGCCCGGCAGAAATCTCCTTTATAGAACCCCTTAGGATAATGATGATATGATTATCTTATTTAGAAAACAGTTTAATGACCACATGATTTTCCGGGGAATTTCCCCAAAAACCAGATAGGCCTTTATAGGTGCTGTTGCGTGTCCCGCAAAAGACAGCAAAATTTCACTTTTTAAGCTCACAACGCCTTCGACCAGGTGCGCAGATTAGTCAAAGTAAGAGACCTTTTAGTCTGTGTTCGAGATAGGTATAGCGTTTAAGGGTTCTTTCGTTTCTTACACCCGTGGCCAGGGCCTTTTTGCTTCCCACCATGACCACCAGCCGCTTACCCCGGGTAACGGCGGTGTATATGAGATTCCTTTGAAGGAGAAGATAATGTTGCGATAAAATGGGAATGACCACCGCCGGATATTCGCTGCCCTGGGCCTTATGGACTGAGATTGCATAGGCAAGGATAATCTCGTCAAGCTCAGAATACTCATAGGTCACAGCCCGCCCATCATAGTCCACAACCAGATCCCGATTTCTCTCATCTATGGTTTTGACAAAACCAATATCCCCGTTAAAGACGTCTTTTTCATAGTTATTCCGTGTTTGCATTACCTTGTCTTTGAGCCGAAAGGCTTTGTCACCTCTGACTATCTCATTTCTTGAGGGGTTGAGAGATTCCTGCAGTTCCCTATTCAGGTTCACCGTGCCAACAATCCCTTTGTGCATGGGGGTGACGACCTGAATATCTTGTATGGGTCTCATCTTGAAGCGTTGTGGTATTCGTTTGCATACAAGTTCCATGACTATTTGAAGCGCCTGATCCGGGTCCTGCTGTTCAATGAAGTAAAAATCTCCAAGACCTCCCCGGGAATTTTTTGTTTCAGGTACTTTGCCCTTATTAATTCTGTGAGCGTTCGTTATTATGAGGCTCTTACTTGCCTGCCTGAACACCTCGTTCAGCTCAATGACAGGGATGGTTCCAGATGTTATGATGTCCTTCAGTATATTTCCCGGTCCGACAGAAGGCAGTTGATTCGCGTCGCCCACCAGAATCAAGGTGGCCCCGGATGGAATTGCTTTCAGAAGGTGATACATGAGGACCGTATCAATCATAGAGGCTTCATCCACTATGATAACGTCGACTTCCAGGGGGCGATTCTCGTTTCGTTGAAAGCCTCCCTCTTGCCATTTGAACTCAAGCATCCTGTGGATCGTTCTCGCAGGTTGGCCGGTGGCTTCCGCCATTCGCTTGGAGGCTCTGCCTGTTGGGGCGGCCAAAAAGACTCTGGCACCAACCGGGCGGTATATCTTGATAACCGAATGGATAATTGTTGTTTTGCCTGTACCCGGGCCGCCGGTGATAACAAGGACCTTATCGGATATGGCCTTTTTTATCGCACTAATTTGCCTTGGCGCCAGTTGCATATCAATCCTTTTTTGCACCCATTCGACAGCCTTTTCCAGATTCATACTCCGAATGGTTTTGGGTGATGAGATCAGGCGCGCAAGATTTCTGGAGATCCCGGTTTCTGAGACGTGAAATCTGGTCAGATAAACCGCCTTATGATCGGGTTCAAATTCATCTAAGTGCTGATTCATATCTTCTATAACGATCTTTTCTTCAAGGGCAATCCTTCCAAAAGCCTTGATGACGGACTCCCTGCCCACCCCCAAGATCTCGGTGCATCGTTCAATCAGCAAGCCGTAAGGATAATAGACGTGTCCTTCACCCGACAAGCGGTTAAGGACATATAAAACACCTGCCTCGGCCCGTACCGGGGCCTCCTTTTCAAAACCCAGTTTTTGGGCAATCCTGTCCGCTGTTTGAAACCCGATACCGGTGATTTCCGTGGCCAGCTTGTATGGATTCTGAGAGACAACGGCTATGGACCTTTGACCGTACTGCCTGTATATTTTTGTTGCATGTATGACGCCGACATCGTGTTCCTGAAGAAAGATCATGACAGACCGGATCTCTTTCTGGTCGGCCCACGCTTTTTTTATCAGTCTGATCCTCTTCTCACCGATACCCTCCACGCGTGAGAGCTGTTCTATGTGTTCGTCAATGATTTTCAGGGTCTTTTCACCGAATTTTTTCACTATCCTTGAGGCCATGACCGATCCAATGCCCTTAATAAGACCGGAACCCAGATATTTTCTGATGCCTTTTACAGAGGCGGGAAGCATTGTCGTATGTTCCAACACACGAAATTGACGGCCGAACTTCGGATGGGTCTCCCATACCCCTTTCATGTGCAATATCTCTCCGGGGGCCAATGTTAGGAGCCTGCCCACAATTGTTATATGCGAAAGAAAGCCCGGGGAGCTGACCTTGGCCACGGTATATCCTGTTTCTTCATTTATATAGGTAATGCGCTCTATCTGGCCTTCCAGTTCTTCGCCGGGCTTGTCTGGTTTTATGGGGGACCGCTCTTGTGATAGATCTTTCATGGGACAGTTTTGCTTAAAAAAGCGCGAATTCTATTGTTAATTGACCCTATGATCATATACTATGCGCAAAAGAGCATTCAAGAACATAAGGAGGGTAAATAAATGAATCTGCCCGATATAATATATCACAAATCACCACCCCTTGCCTTCATAACTTTAAACAGGGCCGAAACAAGAAACGCGTTTACCCGCGAAATGATGGACAGTCTTTTCAGGGCTTTGAGCGATGCCAAGGAAGATCCGGAAATAAAGGTGATTATTCTAAGCGGTCGAGGGGAGGCTTTCTGCGCTGGAGCAAATATCAAGGATATGGCTGAAGGCAAATTTGCAGCCTGGGACATGAAACATTTTTTGCGGGATTATGTGCAACGTATTCCGTTGTTACTTGAAGATGTGGATAAACCGGTCATTGCTTCCATTGGCGGGCCCGCCTATGGGGCTGGCTTCGACTTGGCCTTGGCATGCGACTTAAGGATCGCTTCCATAAATGCTACATTTTGCTCTGCGTTTATACGCATCGGCCTTGTCCCGGGTGACGGCGGCATCTATTTTTTGCCAAGACTGGTCGGCCTAAGCAAGGCCTTGGAAATACTAATGACCGGGAAGGTCATCAGGATGGAAGAGGCCTTAAGAATGGGACTGGCGGACAGGGTTGTTCCGGCCGAAAACCTTGAAGAAGAGACAAGAAATTATGCAATGGAAATGGCCAAATGGCCACTTGAAGCCCTGATGGCTATTAAGCGGTCTGTCTATAGCGGACTGAAATCCGACTTAAGAGGGCATCTTGACTCTATTTCATCGCAACAGGCATTGCTGACTCAGACCGAAGAGCACCGAGAAGCTGTAAAAAAGCTTGTTGCATCTGAAATCAAAAAGTGATTTTTACCTTTTTCGACCCCATTTAGCATTTTTAGCCCACTATTTTCTACTTGCATCAGGCGAGGTATTTACTTAATTTATGGTTGGCAGAGGCGGCGTTTTCTTAAACATTAACGGAAGCAATCTTCTAAATCGGTTTTAAGGTGCCATTTCATTGTCATGGGACTCATTTTCGATAGAAATATTGCGAGATCCTACGACTCATGGTGTCGCTCCGCCCAGGGAAGGACCATTGACAGGTCCCTGGAACAACTCGTCTTGGACCTGCTTGAACCCAGGTCGGGAGAAAGGATCCTGGATATAGGTTGTGGCCACGGTAATCACCTCCTGATCTTTGCAAAAATGGGTCTTAACCTTTGTGGTATAGACGCCTCGTCTCACATGATAGAGAAGGCGGGAAAACGACTGGGACACATATGTGCTTTTAAGAAAGGAATTGCTGAAGATCTGCCATTCGAGGATAACGAATTTGACCTTGCAGTCCTCATCAATACTCTTGAATTCTTGGATGAACCCCTTCAGGCATTAAGGGAAGCCGGAAGGGTGGCCAACAGAAAAGTCTTAGTAGGAGTTATAAACAGCCTGTCCTGGAACGGCCTTACAAAAAGGGTGAAGGGTTATCTTGGCGACCCCCTTTTCAAGAAAGCTACATTCTATAACCTATGGCAGCTCAAATCCCTCTTGCAAAAGGCCTATGGCCATGTCCCTCTCTCCTGGGCCTGTATCAAAACAACTCCTTCATTCATGAAGGAAAAAGATTTTTTCAATGAGGGCATTCGGCGCCCAAGATATTCCCCTTTCGGGTGCTTTTTAGGTGTCTCTGCCACGATGCTTCCCAGATTCAGGACAGATAACCTCCCCCTGAAGATCCGGCTTAAAAAGGCAAGCCAATCCCTGATTGGAGCCGGGGGGACCGTCGAGGATCTAAAGAGAACCAAAGGAGTCAACGGAAATGAAAGAGGCCTACCTGTATGAAAGCCTGGAGAATGAAAAGGTGCGTTGCCTCCTATGCAACCATAACTGCATAATAGGAAGCGGGAAAAAAGGGCTCTGTGGGGTTCGCGAGAATCGTGCGGGCACGCTCGTAAGCCTGGTCTATGGAAAGGTGATTGCAAGCCACTGTGATCCGATTGAAAAAAAACCCCTGTTCCATTTTATGCCCGGCAGTCGTTCTTATTCGATAGCTACCGTAGGTTGTAATTTTAAATGTGTTTTTTGCCAGAATGCCGATATTTCACAGATGCCGTCAGACCATAACCGGATCATGGGACAAGACATGACGCCGGAGATGATAGTAAAGGATGCAATAAAAAACCGCTCCGCCTCCATATCCTATACCTACACCGAACCTACCATTTATTATGAGCTTGCGGTTGATACGGCACGTCTTGCAGCCTCCGAAGGGTTGAAAAATGTATTTGTCTCTAATGGATACATGACACAACAGTGTCTTGAGGATATTTCACCTGATCTTCATGCAGCAAATGTGGATCTCAAGGCATTCTCGGACAGGTTTTATAAAGAACAATGTGGGGGGAAATTGGGGCCCGTTTTAAGGACACTTGAAACAATGAAACAACTGGGTGTCTGGCTGGAAGTGACAACCCTGTTGATTCCGGGGTTTAATGACTCAAAAGAAGAATTAGCAGAAATTTCGCAATTTTTGGCAGACCTTGATAAAGACATCCCCTGGCACATCAGCCGCTTTCATCCCACCTATCGACTTACCGACATTCCTCCCACACCTCTGGAAAGCATTCAGAGGGCACGGGACCTGGGATATGAGGCGGGACTGAGATACGTCTACACGGGAAACCTTCCCGGCGATGAAGGTGAAAAGACATTCTGTCATAGCTGTGGTGCGTTGCTCATAGATCGCTTTGGTTTTACTGTTACAGAAAACAGGATAAGAAAAAACCTTTGTCCCGAATGTGGATCTAAAATACCGGGCGTGTGGGATTGATAGGTTCAATGCACTGAAGGAGGGCTCATTTAGGGTTCTTCTCAGATAAAACCCCTGTTGAATTTGGTTGAGGCCTTCTTCCGTTCAGCGGGGGTTTTGAAAATATGGTGGTAAGCGGCCCTCCCTGCGGCCTGCTGGAGCGGAAGGAATGGATACCATTAGCTCGTTGCCATGCAGACCGCTACTCAGGCCGCAACACAGGAAAGAGGAACTTTGATCCGGAGGATTCGTCATTTCGAAGAGTCCCATGCCTTTGCCTCAAGGCTTGAGCTTTGGGACAAAGTCTATTACCTTCTTGTACGACGCCATAGGCTATTTGCCGACGGTTTCAGTAGCAGGCCTAAGAGACAATCTTTTCGATTAGGAGAAGTATTATGAAAAGGGAAGAAGAGCTCGTACTCAAAGTAACCAAGGAAATTGCGGTGAAATTCATTGAAGTTGGAAAACTGTCTGTAAAATCCTTCGAGCAAGGTTGGAAACAGATATATGAGACGGTGCGTGATTCAGTAGACGAATCTAAACAGGGGGATCAATAATTCATATCATATATCGCAGGAATAATAATACCCGGTACCGGATAGGAATCCGGGAAATTGGCATCGCCGAAAAGGTGCTTGAAACCATCTTGCCATTACTTATGAATATTACGAGGGAATTGTAAGTTTTTGGATGAATTAATACAGGACTTTCATAAGAAACAGTCCCTGGGCAGGGGCCTTAACTCCAGCCAGACTTCTGTTTTTCGATTCGATAATTTCTTTAAATCTTGAATCATTGATCTTGCCAAGACCTGCCTCTACCAGGGTGCCTACAATGCTGCGCACCATATGCCTCAAAAACCCATCCGCTTCTATAATAAATCGCAGGAGCCCTTTTTCCGGTCCACAAATCCCGGCATTTAAGACAGATCTGACAGGATTCGTATTTCCGCTGCCGGAAGACTTGAAAGAGGAAAAATCATTGGTGCCCAGTAGTAAAGCCACGCATTTTTCCATTTCTTCCACATCCAGGGGCATACGGATATGCCACACATATTTTCGCTGAAAGATATCTGGATCCTCCATATTGAGTACCCTGTATTCATAGGTTTTGCTTTTTGCGTCGTATCTGGCATGGAAATCAAGGGGAACATCCTCCGCGTCTATGATATGAATATCGCCCGGAAGAAGAGAGTTCAGCCCTTTTTTTAATATGGGGGGATCTATAGAGGATCTTGTCTTGAAATGGCAGACCTGGTTGATCGCATGGACACCGGCATCGGTTCGGCCCGAGGCAATCAGGCTTACCGCATCCCCGGCCATTACCTGTATCTTTTCTTCAATAACTTCCTGGATTGTTATTCCGTTAGGCTGTCGCTGCCATCCATGATAACGGCTTCCATCATAGGCCAGAATTAATCTGATATTTCTCAAGGATTCAGCCATTTCAAAAAAAAGGGAGCCAGACCTGCGCTCCCCGCTTAATGAGTTTGCAAAAATACAGCAATGTATATCTAACGTTTGGAATACTGGAATCGCGCTCGAGCACCCGGCTGGCCGTATTTCTTGCGTTCTTTCATTCTCGAATCCCTGGTCAAAAACCCACCCTTCTTCAGGGGTCCCCTTAATTCAGGATCCATGGCGACCAATGCCCGGCTTATTCCGTGCCGAATAGCACCGGCCTGCCCGGAGATGCCACCGCCCCCGACATTGACATACAGATCAAATTTATCGAGGTGGGCGGTGATCTTAAAAGGTTCCATAACGAGCATTCTGTCTGATTCCTGGACCAGATATTCGTCAAGCGGCCTTTTGTTGATTGCAATTTGGCCGTTACCCGGTCTCATCCAGACACGGGCAATAGCTGTTTTTCTCTTTCCTGTTGCATAAAACAATTCTTCTGGCATTTAGATCTCCAATTTCTCAGGTTGCTGTGCCTCATGGGGATGATTTGCCCCGGCGTAAATCTTTAATTTTTTCATCTGCCGGCGGCCAAGACTGTTTTTTGGGAGCATCCCTCTTACGGCAAAACGCAAAATATCCTCTGGTTTCTTTTCATGCAGTTTTTTGGCCGAAATCTGTTTAAGCCCGCCGATATAACCACTGTGACGGTAATAAATCTTGTTGGTCCATTTTCTTCCCGTCAGGGTCACCTTGTCGGCATTGATCACCACGACGAAATCTCCAGTATCCGCGTGTGGTGTAAATATAGGCTTGTGCTTACCTCTCAGTCGCATGGCGATCTGGGTTGCCAGCCTTCCCAGGACCTTGTCCTTGGCATCTACGAGGTACCACTTTTTATCAATTTCCTGTTCTTTCGCTATAAATGTTTTCATGCTAAACGCCTTTAGACAAAAAAAATTTAAAAGATTCTTTTAAGAGATAATTTTATGCATGTCAAGCCATTTCTCATGAATTGTGTTGACAGGGAACAGAATACCTGTTAAAAAAAATTTTT
>CAZIXY010000101.1:0-10579 GCA_964543315.1 uncultured Desulfobacteraceae bacterium
AAGGGCAGGTAAGAACGTGGCCTTGGCAAATAAGGAGACGA
Source organism: uncultured Desulfobacteraceae bacterium (assembly GCA_964543315.1). Lineage (GTDB taxonomy): Bacteria > Desulfobacterota > DSM-4660 > Desulfatiglandales > Desulfatiglandaceae > JAFDHL01. The sequence goes on from CAZIXY010000101.1 coordinate 42, forward strand.
TAGTTACGGCCGGCCTCCTCGTGATGGAAGAAGCCAAAAGACAGGGAGTGTCGGTTCTTCCCATTGACAGCGAGCACAGCGCTATCCTTCAATCCCTCCAGGGTCATCCTCGAGAAGATCTGAGGAGGGTGATTCTAACTGCGTCAGGGGGTCCTTTCCGGAGTTCTTCCATGGAGGAGATGAGCAGGACAACACCTGCACAGGCCCTGAACCACCCCAATTGGAACATGGGTCCTAAGATAAGCATCGATTCCGCAACCATGATGAACAAGGGTCTCGAGGCAATTGAGGCCAAATGGCTTTTCGATCTTGAAATGGACCAGATCAGTATCCTCATACACCCGCAGAGCATCGTGCATTCCATGGTGGAATACAGGGATGGGGCCATCATCGCTCAATTAGGGATTCCTGACATGACGATACCTATTTCATATGCCCTCTCCTTCCCGCGTCACAATGAAAACCGGCTGCCCCCTTTGGCGCTTGAAGAGACAGGAATGCTCTGTTTTGAAAAACCGGACATGAAGAAATTCAGGTGTCTCGATCTGGCCTTAAAAGCCGCAGAAACAGGGGGAAGCATGCCTGCCGTCTTAAACGGAGCCAACGAAACCGCAGTCGAGTCATTCCTGGCCGGCAAGATCAAATTTCTTGAAATCCCCGATGTTATTGAAAAGACAATGGAAAAACACCGGCCATACGATATAGACAGTGTTGAAACCGTCATGCAGGCGGACAAATGGGCTCGGGATACGGCCCTCGGGTTTTTGGGCTGATTCAGGATATAACCGAAATAGTTGACATGTGCACGTAAGCAGTAGACAGTAAAGCATGCACGCCCATCTAGGATCCAGCCACACGGGGAAGGAAGTGGCTTTTATGAACCCCTCAAAGGGGCTATAATCAAAGCTAATCTTTTAAGTGCAAAGTGACTAAAATTAAGGAAAGCTGACCACGCCCATTGGGCATGGTTTTCATAAATCCAATAAACACCAAAAGGTATTCAGATAGCGTCATGGGTTTTTTTCTCTATTATATAGTGCCATTCATTATAGTCCTTGGTGTTTTGATTTTTTTTCACGAACTCGGGCATTTCCTTGTCGCCAAGTCTTCCGGAGTGAAGGTTCTTAAATTCGCGCTTGGTTTCGGGCCCAAACTTGTGAGCAAAAAAATCGGGGACACAGAATATTCCATTCGTTATTTTCCATTAGGGGGCTTCGTCAAAATGCTGGGAGAAGATGAAGGCGATGAGGAGGCCAAAAACCTGCCCCCTGAGGAAGCAAAAAAGTCCTTCGAAAACCAGCCTGTTTATAAGAGAATGGCCATTGTTGCGGCCGGCCCCTTTTTCAACCTGATTCTGGCATTTCTTCTATTCTCAGGCCTCTTTCTTATTTCAGGCCAGCATGTCATTATCCCGGAGATCGGGCAGGTTACGAAAGGCATGCCCGCCCAAAAGGCAGGACTCCAAAAGGGAGACATCGTGGTCTCCATTGATGGAAAAGCCGTTAATACCTGGTCGGAAATGAAGGATATCGTTCAACCCAGCGCCGGGAAATCTCTCAAAATTACTATTCAAAGGGGAGACAGACTGCTCACACATATTATCGTCCCTGAGGCTAAGGTGGTTAAAAATATATTCGGGCAAGAAATCAAGGCAGCCCTTATTGGTATCGTTTCTTCTGGAAAAGTTAAGAAAATTCAATTCGGCCCGTGGGAAGCAGCTAAAAGGGCCACTTTAGAAACGTGGAAATGGGTAAAACTGACCTGTCTGGTCGTTGTGAAACTATTCCAGGGCTCCATACCGCTCAAGGAAGTTGGGGGGCCTATCCTGATCGGTCAAATGGCAGGCAAACTGGCTCAAGACAGTTTTGCAAACCTTATTCCTTTCATGGCCATTATCAGCGTCAATCTGGCTATACTGAATCTCTTTCCCATACCAATCCTTGACGGCGGGCTTTTGTTATTTCTCCTGTTCGAACTCCTGCTACGGAAGCCCGTTAGCCCCAAGATGCGTGAACTGGCTATGAAAGCCGGCCTTTTCCTTCTCGTGTTTCTGATGCTGATTATCACGTTCAATGATCTTAGCAGATTCAAGACTTTCAAGGATCTCTTTCAGTCTCTGGGAAGGTTTTTTGGATAAGTCCATATCATGATACTTGCCATTAACACGTCAACCCTTCAGTTTGCCTTAGCTCTTATGGAAAATGACGGTTCCGTGCGCGCCGAATACATTTCCACAAACGGGAAAGGACACTTCGGAGCTCTTATGCCGGCACTGGATTTCATCGTTAAGACATCCGAATTAGACCTGAATGAACTTAAAGGCCTTATTGTGGCCGTAGGGCCGGGTAGTTTTACCGGACTCAGGGTCGGGCTTTCCACCGCGAAAGGGCTATGCCATGGTCTTGATATTCCTATTATTGGTATTTCAAGCCTCGAAGCCCTGGCGAGTCAGGTGCTGTTCCCGGATCTTACCATCATACCACTCCTCGACTCCAGAAAAGGCGAGTTTTTTACGGCTCAGTTTGTATGGAGCAGGGAACGAAAACTCGCCAGAAAAATGGAAGACACCTGTCTGAAGGCTGATGATCTCCCTTCCTTGTCCAGCGGACAGAGCGTATTTATCGGAAACAGTTATACCAGCCAGGCAGCACTTTTAAAAAAAATAATCGGCCCGCAAGTTCCTCTGGCCCCCCCGCATCTGTGGAATCTCAGTGCCTCTGTCATTGGATTCCGGGGTCTCAAGCGATTCCTCGCCGGTGATTTCGACAATCCGGAAACCCTCAAGCCCTTATATCTGAGACCCCCAGACATTAGACCGAATCCTGCTTCACCTATAAGCGGTCAATCTACAACTGGAGGCTAAAGGCCATGAGCCTCTAAGCGGACAATAACATTGACAAAAAATGTCCACAAAATATAATAAGTAATAGTGGATGGATTAAAGCGCGGGCAGGGCTCAAGAATGGGATACCCCTTATTGGGCCAAGGAATAACATATAAAAGGATTTATTTTTCATTCTGAATTGGAAGAAGCACATATCCATAACAAATGGCCTCTGGCGAGGGAAGGCGCGCCTTTCATATTTGTGGGCTGCATTCTAACCTTCCTATTCATATTTGTGGGATTTTTCTTTGTTTCTATTGTGACGGGAATCATAACCCTCTTTATAATATTTTTTTTCAGGGACCCGGATCGCGGAAACCATACGGATCCAGGGGCCATATTGACCCCGGCGGACGGTACCATCTTGGAAATAAAGCACCTTGACGATCTTAAGAACCCATTTGGTAAACCGGCTCTTAGAATCAGCGTCTTCATGTCAATTTTCAATGTCCATGTGAACAGATTTCCGGTTGCGGGCACCGTAGAAAAAATCTCTTACCAACCTGGCAGGTTCTTTCGTGCCAACCTGGACAAGGCATCAGAGCTTAATGAAAACAACAGGATTACGTTAAAGACCTCAGACTCACGGACAATAATGGTCGTACAAATTGCAGGCATTATTGCCCGGCGCATTGCCTGTTGGATCAAAGAGGGTGACCGCTTAAATGCAGGAGAGCGATTCGGGCTGATCCGGTTTGGCTCAAGGCTTGAAGTCTACCTGCCTGAGGGCAGCCGGATAACCGTACAACCCGGCCAAAAAGTAAAGGCGGGTGAAACCGTTATAGGGTATTTGCCATGAAATCAAGACGAAAAAAAGGAAGCAATAAAAGCAGAAAAAGGGGAATTTATGTACTTCCCAACCTATTCACTTCGGCCAGCCTGTTCTCTGGTTTTTACGCCATAATTGCCGCCATTCAAGGCAGATACGAAACTGCTGCCGTAGCCATCCTCATCTCATTTCTTCTTGACGGTCTTGACGGCAGGATTGCGCGTTTTACAAATACGACGAGCCGGTTTGGAACCGAATTTGACTCTTTGTCAGATCTGGTTGCCTTTGGAGTTGCTCCCGGGGTATTGGCCTTTAAATGGGCTTTAGCACCGCTCGGTCGACTTGGCTGGCTGGCCTGCTTTATGTACGTGATTTGCGGCGCATTGCGTCTTGCCCGGTTTAATGTTCAGAAGGACAGTCTCGAAGCCAATTTTTTCAAGGGTCTGCCGATACCCGGGGCGGCCAGCTTTGTTGCGTCCCTGGTCCTATTTACAACTGCATTGGGTGTTATGCCTGAATCCAGACAAATAATAATAATTACAATGATTTATGTTCTGTCATTCCTGATGGTTAGCACCCTTGATTACCCTAATTTCAAAGAATTCCACCTGAAAAAACAGAAGCCGTTTAATGCCCTTGTTACGATTATCCTGATACTTATGGTCATTGCCTACAAACCTAAGATCATGCTCTTTATAATTCTGGTTATCTACGTGCTTTCGGGGCCTATAGTCACCATCTATCGATCCCATAAAAAACTGGCTGAAAACAATCGACATTTAATGGAAAAAACCCCACCTGAATCCAACGGCGTTAATAATTCAGGTTCTCCTGGGATTGACCGGTCATAATAGATGAGAATTACCGGTGGAGAAGTGAGAGGTCGACGTTTGGAATCACCCAAGGGGATGGCCATTCGTCCTACCTCGGATCGTGTAAGGGAAGCCCTGTTTAACATCCTTGGACACGATCTGTTCGGACTGAATGTTCTTGATCTTTTTGCCGGTACGGGAAGCCTGGGGATAGAAGCCCTGAGCAGGGGCGCATCGCGCACCCTGTTTGTTGACAACTCACAAAAATCCATTACACTGATAAAAAAAAACCTGACAGTATGCGGGTATCAGGATTTCGGCGCTGTTGCGCGGTTAAATCTTAAATATGGAATTCCCGGCAATCATCGCCTTTTGAAGGACGCTTTCGACTTGGTTTTTCTTGATCCGCCATACCACGAAAACCTTATACCGGTTTTACTGAAGGGCCTCATCAAAGCCCGTATCCTTTCATCCGAATCGCGGGTGGTTGCCGAATCACCTAAAGGCAAATGCCTGCCGGTATCAATTGGAAATCTCGAAATACTGAACACAAGATCACATGGAGACACAACAATCACCGTATACACCACTTTAGATTAGGCAATGAAGCTCCCCGAAGCAAGCTACGGGGTATCAAGCGGAATTACGGCGTAGCCAACCCGTCTTCGCTCTGACGAGCTTCGCCGTGGTTCGTTTCGTCATTCATCCCTGCAACAAGTTGCAGGGTATTCTGGCGAAGCCGAATAAAAGCAAAACAATATTTTACGAGGTTATCAGACAATGTGTAAAAAAACAGCAATTTACCCGGGATTTTTTGACCCGATAACAAACGGCCATTTGAGTGTTGTGAGTCGGGCTTTAAAGATATTTGACAAACTGATCATTGCCATTTTGAAAAACCCGCAGAAAAAGCCATTATTTACAATTGAAGAAAGGATTTTTATGATTAGCAAGGCCTTCAAAGGTGTATCGAATGTTGAAGTGGACACCTTTGACGGGCTCTTGGTCGATTATGCGGTTTACAAAAATTCAAACGTTGTTATCAGGGGGCTCAGGGCCCTGTCTGATTTTGAATATGAATTCCAAATGGCTCTCATGAACCGAAAACTGAACAGAAATATTCAGTCCATCTTTTTAATGACCGATTACAAATGGTTTTATACCAGTTCAACGATCATCAAAGAGGCAGCAAGTTTTGGAGGTGATATAAGTGGACTTGTCCCCAAAGTTGTTAACCAAAAGTTGAAAGAAAAATTCGGGTACGCAAAAAATACTTGACACCTTTTTCAGCATAAGCCATATTTCTCATTGAAAACACTGGAAATTACCGGGTCATTCTCATAGAGCATCCACGGTGAGGAGGTACAAAGTGGCCTTAACGAAGGAAAAAATTATCAATAGTATCTACCATCAGGTCGGGCTCAGCAAAAGCCAATCTCGCAATGTCGTAGAAAAGCTTCTGGAAATCATCAAGCAGTCGCTTGAAAACAATGAGGATCTCCTCATCAGCGGTTTCGGAAAATTCGTCGTAAAGGAAAAGGCAGCGAGAAGAGGCAGAAATCCGCAGACTACCGAAGACCTCCAGTTAAGGGCAAGGAGAGTGGTTGTCTTTAAGACGTCCGGTGTACTTCGCGATAAGATAAACTGAGGCGATTAAAGACTGACAATGAATGCCTCTTCAAAGCCCATTCCCTCTAATCTCTTTTCTATTTCCCCAGCTTTATTCAAGGTTTTTGACATTGAAACACGCACCCTGTAAAGCATGCCCTTATCCCTGTCATCGTATGCCGTTGTATCCACATATTTAAAGAGGACTTTCAAACGATCAGCGAGCCTAAGCGCGTTATTCTTGTTTTTGAAGGCACCTACCTGTACGGTAAATTCTCCCTTCTTAAAATCTGCAAATTCCACAACAGGCTTGAGGCCCTGGGGTGATTTAAAGTTCCCGACTTCCCTGGCAAGGGCAACTATCTTTACGTCGGCCACGCCCGGACCAATTAATCCGAGGTCCTTTGCAGCGGCGTATGAAAGATCAATGATCCTTCCCTTTACAAACGGGCCCCGATCATTGATCCTCAAAACGGCGTGCCTTTTGTTGGAGAGGTTTGTAACTTTCACATGGGTCCCTAAGGGAAGTGTCTTATGCGCCGCGCTTTTTTTATACATATCAAACCGTTCGCCGCTTGCGGTTGGTCGACCATGAAATTTCTTCCCGTACCAGGAGGCCTTTCCGAACTGCACAAAACCCTCTGAATCAGGTAAGGGGTAATATTTTTGTCCATGAATCACGTAGGGTCTGAAGGAGGGGCCCCCCTTTTCTGGCAGGATAATAACTTTTCTTGCTGGAGGCTTACCCTTCCTTACATAATGCCTTTCTTTCGCGCATGATACAAAGCACAAAAGCAAAACCAAGCTTAAAACGATCCGTATTTTCATAGCATAGCTTAATGGCTTTCTTAGATTTATCTTAAAGTAAAATGTCCTGAAAAAAAAGCATTAACGATTTAATTTTATCAAAAACATCCTTTTAATCAACTCAAATTTCTTACGGCATTGTCTTTCATAGCATCTGTCCACTGCCATACGCTTTAATGGCTGGAGTATGGAAAAAAATATTGCTCTCTTTAGATCGATTTCACTTGACATGAGAATCGGTTTTATTTAGATTTTGATTTGTAACTATATTGTAACTATAATGTAGTTATATTTATCTGGTCGAAAACTTCTTCCAATTATTAAATCACATCACAGGTGAAAGGTGTAACACATGAGACTTAAAGGTAAAATCGCTTTGGTAACCGGAAGCAGCCGCGGCGTCGGCCGGGCCGTTGCATTGAGTTTTGCGAAGCAAGGGGCAAATGTGCTTGTCAACTATACCTCTAATGAAAAGGCGGCAAAAGAAGCGGTAGAGGCAATTGAGGCCATGGGGGCCAAGGCCGTTGCTGTAAAAGCAGATGTTGCACAAAAATCGGATGCTGAAAACCTTGTCAAAACGGCTGTTGATACCTTTGGAGGGCTTAATATCCTGGTGAATAACGCCGGATTTACTCGTCCCGCCCTCATGATTAAGATGACCGAGGAGCAGTGGGACCAAGTGGTGGATATCCATCTGAAGGGCGCCTTCCTCTGCTCCCAGGCGGCCGCAAATCACATGAAAGAACAAAAAAGCGGAAAGATCATCAATGTGATGTCTGTTGCCGGACTCGTCGGCACGGTCGGTCAGATCAACTATAGCGCGGCAAAGGGGGGCATCCTCAGCATGACAAAATCAATGGCCAGGGAACTTGCCCGATATAATATCTGTGCTAATGTTATATCCTTGGGTATCGTTGCAACTGATATGACAGAAAAAATCAGGTCCGATGAAAAGCTTAAAGAAATCTACATGAACAGGATTTTGCTTAAGCGTTTTGCCGAACCGGACGATATCTCCCCAGCATTCGTGTTCCTTGCCTCGGACGAAAGCAATTATATTACCGGCCAGCTCCTATGTGTTGACGGTGGTTACGGTATGATCTAAACGATGATTAATTTGTCAAATGGTTGAGTAGTTAAGGAATGCCCATTCATAATGCCTTAGCGGCACAGAATTTTTGACAACACAACTATTCAACCGCTCAACCATTTAACTAAAAAGAAGGAGGAGAAAAATGGCAGCAGTACCGGACAAAATTCAGACCTGGCAGATGGTTCAACCCACCTCAAAAGACAGGGAGACCGGAGAGGTAACGCCGGGCAAACTCGAAAAGACGGAAATACCTGTGCCAGAACTGGCTCCAGGTGATGTGCTTGTGGAAGTTGCGGGCTGTGGTGTCTGCCACACGGACCTGGGGTATTTCTATGATGGGGTTCCAACGGTCTCGAAACCTCCCCTGACACTGGGGCACGAAATTTCAGGAACAGTTGTGGCTGGAGATGAAACCTGGATGGGAAAAGAGGTTATTATACCTGCAGTGATGCCCTGCCGCAAATGTATCCTCTGCAAAACCGGCCGCGGCAACAGGTGTCTTGCCCAAAAAATGCCCGGCAACAGCCTGGGTCTTTACGGTGGCTTCTCGAGTCACATCCCTGTACCAAGTGTGGATCTCTGCGAGATAAAGGATCGGGGAAATGTCCCACTTTCCCACTTTGCCGTTGTAGCTGACGCAGCGACCACGCCCTACCAGGCTGCCAAAAGAGCAGATCTACAGCCAGGGGATAATGTGGTAGTGATAGGCATCACGGGAGGTGTCGGTCAGTACATGGGTCAGATTGCAAAGGCCTTAGGTGCAAAAACCGTTATTGGTATTGCACGCAATCAGGAAAAACTGGACAGGGCCCTTAAATTCGGTGCCGATTTCTGCATCAACTCGACCGACAAGGATGCGAGAGCAGTCTCCAAGGAATTCAGGGGATATTGCAAGGAGAATGCACTCCCCAATACCGGTTGGAAGATTTTCGAGGTAACAGGCGTTAAACCGGGTCAGGAAATTGCCTTGACCCTGCTCGGCTTTACCGGAAAATTGATTGTCGTAGGATTCGGACTTGCCAAGACGGAGTACGCAATCGGTCGTCTCATGGCATTTGATGCTGAAATTATAGGCACATGGGGATGCCTGCCCGAATACTACCCGATTGTCCTGGATATGGTCTTGAGCGGCAAGATTAACATCGAAGAATTCGTGGAAACTCGTCCCATGAGCACCATAGCGGACACATTTGCAGAGGCCCACAAGACGCCCCCGATGAAACGTATTGTTTTAAACCCGGATTTTTAGTCAAAGAAAATAATCTATTTCAATTAAGGAGGAAACATTATGGCATTAGACTGGTTGGTAAGAGACGACGAAATTAAGGACCACAACCTTTTTGGTGATGAACACCTGGGAACGGAAGCCCCGTGCACCATGTACGAGAAAAAACCCCTCATCAACCCCGGCACAGGGGAAGCCGTGGAAGGATTAAACGTTGCATGGGTGACACTGAACAATCCCGCGCAATATGGATCCTATACCACCGATATGGTGAAAGGTGTTATTGCAGGAATGCACAAGGGGTCCATGGACAGGGACGTACAGGCAATTATATTTACGAGCATGGGCGACAGGGCGTTTTGCACCGGCGGTAACACTAAGGAATACGCGGAATATTACTCCAAAAGACCTCTGGAATATGTCCAGTACATGGATCTCTTTTCCGGTATGGTGGATGCCATCCTTAAGGCCCGCAAGCCGGTAATATGCCGATGCAATGGTATGAGGATAGCGGGTGGTCAGGAAATCGGACAGGCATGCGATTTTACCGTCGCCGCGGATACGGCCTCCTTCGGCCAGGCTGGGACACGACATGGTTCCACGCCGACCGGCGGTTCCACGGATTTTCTACCATGGAACCTCAGCATGGAGCAGGCCATGTGGCAGGCCACGGCCAATGAAATGTGGAGTGCCGCAAAAATGGAAAGGCTCGGTCTGATAACCAAGGCTATTCCCATCAAGAAAAATGACAAAGGGGAATGGGTCCGCGATCCCAGAGTTGTCACAGACAAGTATGTAGATAACGGCGATATCGTCTACGGTGAATTCAAGAAAGGGAGTGACTATAAAGAAGGCAATGCCATGCTGAAAGAACTTCAGACTGATTGGAGCAAGCTTGACGCCTTTGTAAACAACATGGCCTGGATCCTCACCAATACGACTTTCCTGTGCCTGATGAATACCATCGAAAGCATCAGGGTCAAAAAGAAACACTACTGGGATATGCTGAAGGGCGGACAGATCTACTGGCTGGGAGCCAATATGAATGGCGAAGCCTACATAGGCTTCAATACCTTCAACGCACAAAAAATCACGGGCAAGAGGGAAATGGACTACCTTGCCTATCGCAGGGGACTGGCAGAGGCGAGGACCTTTGACGATGATTTTTGCGAGGAAGTGATCCCGAAACCTCAGAAGTAATCCAATATAACCGGAGAGGGTTTTTTCCGGGATAAATAATGACAGATATGGCAGGCAGGTCCGCCTGCCATTTTTTCTTAAAATTAATCTTGACGGACTCGTAAAAAGTCCGGCAATCCCGCAAAGCGGGAGGGTGAGGG
>CAZIXY010000102.1:0-2979 GCA_964543315.1 uncultured Desulfobacteraceae bacterium
CAGGCTGGTCTTTCCGGTTCCTCCCTTACCACTTATGATAACTAATTCCTTCATCAAGGATTGCTCCAGGTTATCCTGCTATTTCCTCAATACGTTGATACAATGCAACAAATTCTTATCGCGGTCCACACTCAACCACTTAACCTCTAAACCAATTAACTATCTGGCTTTTGATCTTTGCTTTATCATATATTCATTCAGGGCTTCCTGAAGGGTCTCTCCTGCCAGGTATGCACAGTGTTCATCTTCCTTGGGAAGACCTCCCAATATCTTGAGAATAGTCTCACCTGAAATATCCGCAAGTTCGTCCGGGCTCTTGCCCAAGGATAGTTCAGCTGCGAATGAACCGCACACGGCACTGGATCCACAACCGTCTGTGAGAAACGATGCCTCCTTTACCTTATCGTTCTCAAATTTTAAAAAAATCTGCATTGTATCCCCGCAGGAACCCGTGACACACCCGTATCCGTCAGGGTTGTCCATCACACCCATGTAGCGGGGATTCATCCAGCGCTCAAAGGCAACATCGCCGTAGGCTTCCCTTGTCTCTTCGTAAATCTGACCCTGTAAATCCTGAACAAAATCATCCAGCTCGGTGCCCATAAACCCAATTCCCTTCCCTGAAATACCCGGCAGCCTGCTATGTGGCAAGCTACATTTGGTATTTCGATAATTTATTGTTTATTACTCCCACAGTAAGCGAAAAACAACACTTAACAACGTTACCAGCACACGCACGTTTCTTATATAGAATACATACGCATCCTCATATACAACAGCTCACTAAATATGACAACAGGAATACTTAACTCCTTGTCATTGCCATCCCACACTTGGGGCATTTGATCTCAAAGCAGGGGGTTCCTCGCTCATGGGGGACCCGCTCCCCGCAGTTCGGACAAACACAGTCCCCTCCGGGGCCCAGACCGCGACCCCCGCCCATTCCTCTTCCTCTGCCGTTAGGATCCTGGCCCCTTCCTCCTCCCAATCCTTGACCTCTCTGTTCCATAATTATCCGACTCCTTAATGATCACAAACATTACTCCCTGTGATCAATGTACCTGAGAGATACTGATTTGCCAAAACCTCCGGAGCATCCATGGGGGCACCAATAATTACCTCAATACCATTCTGCCTGAGAAGCCCCTGTGCGCTTTCTCCCATACCGCCTACGATGACGATATCAGCCCCTTGTTCATAGAGCCATCGAGGCAAAACCCCCGGTTCATGTCCCGGAGGGGTACGCATTTCAGTTCCGGCAATTTTTCCATCTTCAGTTTCAATAAATGCAAATTGTTCAGCATGTCCGAAATGGGATGAAAGTTTTCCCCCCATCACGGGAACCACAAGGACTTTCGCATCGTCAGAGCCCTGTTTCCTGACCGGGAACTCTTTTTGCTGCTGCGGCTTCAGGATCTGATCCCTCCGCGCTTCTTCGATTTCAACAATCACATCAACCATCTTATTGAATGCCTGGGAAAAGGGGAGCTGATCATTGTCAAGGACCCCCACACTTCCCGCATCTCCCTGCTCCACCACCTGCGGCTCAAGCGGCAATGTAGCCAAAAGCCTGAGGTTCTCCTTTTTAGCCGTGATCATTCCACCATGCGCCTTAAACAAATCGATGGTCTTTCCACAGTGAGGGCAAATCATGCCGCTCATATTTTCTACCAGACCCAGGATCTCCATGTTGACCTGGCGGCAGAAATTGATGGACTTCCTGACATCCGCCAGTGAGATCTCCTGGGGGGTTGTGACTATCAAGGCACTGGCATCGGGAATGGTCTGGGCCACGGTCAACGGCTCGTCACCCGTACCGGGCGGCGAATCGATTACCATGTAATCAAGGTCATTCCATTCAATATCCGCTATGAATTGCCTGATCACGCCGATCTTGAGCGGCCCTCTCCAGATAGTAGCCATGTCCTTATTTTCCCCCATGAGGGGCTCAATAGAAATAACCTGCATGTTCGGCTGATACCTCACCGGACGCGCTTTTGCACCCTTGGCTCCCGGCTCAATACTCCCTTTAAGCCCCAGCATGCGGGGTATGCTGGGTCCGTGGAGATCCACATCCATGAGACCCACATTGTAGCCCCTTTTGGCCAGGGCAACTGAGAGATAAGCGGCAACACTGCTCTTGCCAACCCCCCCTTTACCACTCATAACCAGAATCTTGTTTGTTATCTGTTTAAGCGTTTCCCTAATCTCATTATCCTGCTGCATATGCTGGTTTTGCCGGCTTTTCATATCACGATTTTGTTTACGGTTTGCCATTAAAAACTGCCCTCCTGTCTGCACGCACCAATTTTTTTCTCATTTTTGAGACATTGACTTTCCAAATAATCCTTTGACCTTATCCTTTTTTTGCCAATTGCAGCCCGGCATCAAAAACCTTGAATGAAAAAGGTTGCCATTCATCCAGGCGTCCAGTATATCCTCAGCAGGGCCTGTTATCCAGGGAATAACATCAACACCGCCGGCAACAAGCATTCTATAAAAAGGGCGTGAAATGGCCCCGCATATTAACACATCCACTCCCAGGTCATGAATACGGGAACATCGCCGTGATAGATTCTGGCCATCCAGATGGGCCTCAAAACGGGACGTCTCTATGTTGTCCTCTACCTGTATGATTAACAAGTTGGAAGCCGTATCAAAGACAGGGGATATCTTCCCGTCCCAAATCGGAATTGCTGTTTTCATTGAAAAATAGACCTTTTTACATTACTTCTTCTCTAAATCCCTGATACTGGATTCGATCGCTTCAATCTGATCCCGCAAAGCACTTGCCTGATCTTTCAGGCTCTTCAATGCTTCCTCTTTGGATAAAGGGGGTTCCGTAGGCTGATTCGTAAAGGCCTGTCCGGAGGGATCCATGTTGCCTCCCATATTTCGGCCCATACCCATGCCTCGGCCCATACCCATGCCTCGGCCCATGCCCATGCCTCGGCCCATGCCCATGCCTCGGCCCATGCC
>CAZIXY010000102.1:3079-10506 GCA_964543315.1 uncultured Desulfobacteraceae bacterium
CCATGCCTCGGCCCATGCCCATGCCTCGGCCCATGCCCATGCCTCGGCCCATGCCGGCTCCTCCGCCCATGCCTGTGCCGGGACCGGCACCTTGGGATATATCACCACCCATACCCATTCCGTAGTGGTCTGCGACATTGGCTTGGGCAGTGCTTGTAAGATCCCCTTTCTTATAGCTTTCTATCGCTTCTTTTACCGTGCCTCTCTGCCCGACAATGACCTCAACTCCTGCTGCGGACAGTGTTTGTACAGCATTGGGACCAACGTTTCCCGTCAGAACAACCTTGGCGCCCTTGGAGGCCACAAACTGAGCAGACTGTATGCCGGCCCCTCCACCCAATGCAATGTTTTCATTATCAAAAGACTCAAAGCTCATGTTATCCGTATCAACCACGATGAAATAGGCACACCTTCCAAACCGGGGGTCAATAGGTGAATCCATGTCTTTTCCGCTGGCACTAACAGCTACTTTCATCTTAATAATCTCCTCTCATCTATTATAATTTATGGCTCCATCACGCGGTAACCAAAATGAATCTGGTCTCTTAAATAGTTCAAGGGAACAGATCTCTATATAATCTAGCACTATTCATGCCAAAGGTTTAGGGCAACAGAAGTTATGCAAAGCATATTTAATCAAAGCAGATTGAACTTAATGGTAGGATATTTGAATATGGTTTGATAGCTCTTTCATAGAAAAAAATAATTGCATAATTGCAAAATTTTACAGATTAAGCATTTCAATTGTGCAATTACATTACGCTTAGGTTCTTCTTTTTCTAATCTGATTTCATTGCATTGGCGCCTTAATATTCAACCGTTTCATTTTTCGCCACAATGTGCTCGTGTGGATACCCAGTTGTCTGGCTGTAGCCGACCTGTTCCATTGATTTCTTTTCAATGTCTCCAAAAGGAAACCCCTTTCCAAAGTCCCCCATGAAAGTTTGCCGGACTTTTGTGCCGGCTGCAAGTAATCGGGCAGGTGTTCAATTCGGATCAGACTATTTTTGCAGACGACGGTTGCATATTCGATGATGTTTTCCAGCTCGCGAATATTGCCTGGAAAATCATGTGACATCAAAACAGGCAATACTTCCGTTGAATAACCCTGTATATCCTTTCCGCTCAAATTGTTGAACTTTCGGATAAAGTGATCACATAAAAGTGGAATATCCTCTTTCCTGTCCCTTAAGGCGGGAAGGACGAGCCTGACGACATTTATGCGGTAAAAGAGATCCTGCCTGAAAGAACCTTTCTTGACAAGCTCCTCAAGGTCCTTGTTGGTGGCAGCCACGATTCGAACATCAGCTTTCCGCGGCCTTGTACTGCCCAGTGGTTCATAAATCCTGTCCTGAAGGAACCGGAGAAGCCTGACCTGCAGTGCGGGAGAAATATCGCCGATTTCATCCAAAAAAAGCGTTCCCCCTTCCGCCATTTCCAGGCGGCCAGGCTTATCCTTCTTTGCATCGGTAAAGGCCCCGGCCATGTACCCAAACAGCTCAGATTCAAGAAGCGTGTCCGGCAGCGCCCCGCAGTTAACCGTTATCATGGGACCGCTTTTCCTCAGACTCATAGAATGGATTGCCTTTGCAAAAAGCTCTTTTCCAGTACCCGACTCACCCACAAGCAGAACCGTTGTATTGCTTTCCGCTACCTGCTCCAAAATCCCGAAAAGCCGCTGCATTTCCTGGTTTTTGCTTATAATATCAAAAAACGAATGACTCGCCTCCAGTTCCTTACGCAATTCCTCAACCACACTCAAATCGCGAAAGGTCTCTACCCCCCCGATCACATTGCCATTTTCCTCCTTTAAAAGTGCCGTCGAAATGCTGACCGGGACACGATCCCCTTCTGAATTCACAATAAATATGGCCTGATTCCCTATGGGCTCACCTGTTCCCATGGTTTGACGAAGAGAGCATCTGCTCTCGCAGATACTGGCCCTGAAGACATTCCAGCAATACCTGCCGATTGCCACTTCCTTTTTTATGCCCGTGATCCTTTCAGCAGCCTTGTTAAATGATGTAATCCTCCATTCGGAATCAACAGTGAAAACCCCGTCCGCGATACTATCAAGAATTATTTCGGTGTGATTTTCAGGTGGTTGTGTCATTATGGCAAAGCCTTTTACTTACTTGGTGCAAATTATATCACAATGTCCCAACAGATAATTGCAAAAATGCAAGCTTTATCATTGTTTTCCTTTCTGACAGCGAACAGCTAATAATACCTTATAAATACAATAGAATTATTAGGTCTTATTTCCCGAATGTCAACAAGATATTGCATTTGTGCCTTACCATATTCTTAGAATTTTGTAACGACTCATCGGACCCCTTCCCGTCCTCGTCCGACGCCATAGGCTATGGTCGACGGTGTCCGCAGTAGCCTGCTACGGAGGACGGGCTAAGGAGGGTGGACAGTCTTCAGTCTAAACACGTTTCATTCGACCTTGAGGCCTTTCGGCCCCGAGACTTGTCGACGAGCTCAAGTCGAGTCGCTCAAGGCCGAGGGGCTCTCGACAGGCAGCCCGACTACGTGATTAGTCATAGGAATTTGTAATAAATAGACCTTAAAGATCAATAGGACAGGCTTGACTTGACCTTTTCATGCCTATATGTTTTTTAAATGTGAATGTTTATTTGATTTTTCAATAAATTCCATACGGAGCCTTGGATATGCCCAAAAAAATACTTATAGTGGATGACGATCCGGATATTATCCTGTTCTTGTCCACTGTATTAAAGGACAACGGGTATCAAACAATTAACGCCATGAACGGACGGGAAGGCCTTGAAATGATAGAGTCCGAACACCCCGACCTTATCCTTCTTGACCTGATGATGCCCAAGAAAAGTGGACTGTCTCTCCTTTCTGATCTAAAAAGGGATTCCGTTAATAGACAGATTCCCGTTATTATGGTCACAGGCGTATCAAGCGAGACCGGCCATGACCTTGCGTCCTTTTTTAAGGGCAACACGGCTGGCAATGAGGAGTGTAAGGCAATAATTCCTGAAGGTTATCTTGAAAAACCGATCGATCCTGAAAAACTCCTGGGAATGGTCAAGGGATTATTAAAACCTGATTGATGCTGGAAAAGAGAAAAACAGGTTTCCCATCATCAAAGATCGATCCTTTATGAGAAAAATCAACGTTGCAATTATAGGCGGCGGTTCAGGCTCCCTGGCCATCATGGACATGATATCCCGGCAAAGGCCCCGAAAGCTTCAAATGCACCTTGTAGGCATCGCCGATATCAATCCTGAAGCCGCAGGGATCAAGAAGGCCAGACTTTCCAATATCTACACCTCTTTCGACTACCACGATCTGTTTAACATCCCAAAACTTGAACTTATTATTGAACTCACCGGTGATCCTAAGGTCAGCCTGACGATTCAGCATGAAAAGCCGGATCACGTTCAACTTATGGATCACAGGATGGCCCGGCTTTTCTGGGATCTCAACCGACTGGATGATGAACAACTTCACGCCGATAAGGAAATCAAAAAAAGGAGCCATGAACTACGAGCTTCTGAAGAAGAAGGCCTCAGACAAAAAAAGACCGCCGAAGGTATTATTTACGGTTCTCCGATTCCTATGCTTGTCATCGATAAGAATCACAAGATTGCCTATTGGAACAGGGCATGCGAAAAGTTGACTGGTTTTTCCAGTGAAGAGATGATCGGGACCGACCGGCAGTGGGAACCCTTTTATGCTCAAAAGAGAACGACCCTGGCCGATCTGCTTATTGAGGGCGATACGGATACCATAAAGGACTTATATAAGGACATGAAACTGCGCCGGTCCGCCATGGTGGAAGAAGCCTATGAGGCCGAGCATTTCTTTCCGCATCTGGGACCTAAGGGAACCCACCTGTATTTTAACGCTGCGCCCATAAAAGACGACCAAGGGAACATACAGGGGGCGATTGTTACCTATCAGGACTTTTCTGAAAGGGTCCTGATGACCCAACAGATCAAAAGACGGGAGGCATTTGTACAAAACCTTATTCAAAATTCCATTGACGGCATTATCGCCACGGGACCCAAGGGAAACATCAGAATATTTAACAGCGGGGCTGTAAGGATCCTGGGCTATGCACCTGATGAAATCACAGGGAAGATGACCTACCCGGAAATCCTCTCCGAGGAGACCGGGCAGGCTATCCGAGAATCCTTTTACAGCAATAAGCACGGCCCGGAGGGCAAAATTATCAACATGGAAGTCAACCTGCTAAACAAGGCCAAAGAACCGATCCCTGTAAGATTCTCCGGCACCCTTCTCTATGAACAGGAAAAAGAGGTTGGAAGCGTGGTTTTCATCCAGGACCTGAGAGAAGTTCACAAACTGCAAAAAGAAAAGGAACTGGCCCAACGCATGGCGGCAATCGGGAGCACTGTAGCCGGGGTTGCCCATTATATCAAAAACATCCTCACCGGGCTTCAGGGCGGCGCGTACGTCATCAATTCCGCCTTGTCCAAAAAGGATCTGGGGTTAGTCCTTAAAGGTTGGGATATGGTTGAGAGAAATATCGGACAGATAGGTGCGATCGTCAATGACATGCTGACCTATTCCGGACAGAGAACACCCGATTATCAGAAAATCAATCCCAATGAACTGGCTTCGGAAGTGCTGGAACTCATGGAGGAAAAGGCCAGGATAGCAGGTGTCACCCTGGTTCGAAACCTTCAGCCCGGAATACCGAAGGTGTCAATAGACAGAATGGGCATACACAACTGTCTCCTAAATCTCATCAGCAATGCTATTGACTCGTGCACCCTTGAAGGCATTGTGAAGGGCAAAGGCATTGTGACTGTTAAGACGGACAGGCCTTCCGATGGGGGAATCCGATTTATAATCAGCGATAACGGAACCGGCATGGATGAAAAGACCCAAAAAAAACTCTTTAGAGACTTTTTTACCACCAAGGGATACAAAGGATCCGGCCTGGGGTTGCCGGTGACAAAGAAGATCGCTGAAGAACATGGCGGCACACTGACCTTCGAGTCCACGCTTGGTCGGGGAACGGTTTTTACCCTGATGCTGCCGGAAAGATATCGGCAAGAAAGTGAGCCGTGGTAAAATGCCCTAAGGATTTCTTCCGTTACAACCGTTTGATTGACAGCAACAAACTTTTCGTTTATTTATTGTATGAAGAAAATGAAACAAATTGAGGAGGGAAACATGAAAAGATTTCATATTATATTGATAATAGTCGTACTTTTTGCCCTGGTCTTGTCAGTGGCTGCAGAATGTCTGGCCCAATCAGGGGGTCTTAAATACTCCATAGCGGTCGCCAGATTCGAGAATAGATCCAACTGGAGAGGGCAATGGAGTCTTGGAGATGCCTGGGGAGCCGTGCTCACAGACAGCCTGAATAAAACCGGAAGATTCATTGTCCTGGGAGAACAGGACATGAGGCGTGATGCCTTGCAGGAGCAGGACTTTGCGGCAAGCGGGCGAGCAGCCGGTGGGGGCAGAAAAGTTGCCATCGGACACATGACACCGGCCCAGCTCCTCATAAAAGGAGAGATAACCCACTTTGCGGAAGGAACAGGCGGGGGTGGGCTTGGTGTCGGTTACAAAGGCTTCAGGCTAGGGGGAAGTCAGAGTTACGCCGAGATTAATGTCGTCATGTACATTATTGACTCCACTACGGGCCAGGTGATGGCTTCCAAAAAGTGCTACGGAAAGATCACCAGAAGCGGGCTTTCCGTTGGTCTTACTCATGGGCATTTTAGCGGTGACATCGGGGGTTTTAAGAAGACCAACGCGGGAAAGGCCGTAGAACAGGCAGTTGATGAGGGCGTCCAATTCCTGATAGGACAGCTGGAGAGTGTCCCCTGGTCAGGGACTGTTGTACTGGCCAAAGGAGACAAGGTTTATATCAACAGGGGCTCAAGGGAGGGCGTCAGCATGGGCCAGACATTTAGTGTCGGGAAAGCGGAAGTCTTAAGAGATCCAGACTCCGGCGAGGTCCTTGACCAGAGCATGGAAACCGTTGGGACCATTCAGGTGGTGACGCTCAAGCGAAAATTGTCCATTTGCAAGGTCCTGCAAGGTGGCGGCATAAAAAAAGGGATGACTGTCCTTCCTATGCGGTAATTTTCGGAATCGGAAATGTATGGATTAAGAATTTTTCCCATAACCTGCTTCAGGGGGTCTCCATTGAGCAATATGAAAACATATAAAAGCCTGATCGCGATCCTTGTGTTTACCTTCTTGCTTCCTTTACCGCAGACTTTCGCTGCCGGACTGGATGAAGGTTCCAAAGAGGTCATCTCCGTGGGTGTCGCCGACGGTAAATCCGCACGGGCGAGGGACGAAGCCTTAAACGACGCGCTGCGAAAGGCCGTTGAGCAGGGTGTGGGGACATATGTCACCACTGAATTGACGGTTGAGCAACAGAGGCTGGTTGAAGACCGCATCTACACAGAAAGCCATGGATACATCCAGAACTACAAAGTCCTGCATGAGGGTTTAACAGAGGGCCTCTACGAGGTAAAGATATCCGCCCAGGTGAAAATGGGAAAGCTGGCGAATGATCTGCAATCCATAGGGCTTATCATACGAAAGAAACAAAACCCCAGGGTTATGGTCGTGATGTACAGCACCGAGACGAACAGCTCCTGGATAGGAGTCGCTCTTGAAGGCAATCGCAATGCTGAAAACCAGTTAGAAAGCAGCCTGATCGAAAAGGGATTTCAACTTGTTGATGCCGGTCAGGTCGAAAGGGAAAAACAGATGGAAGCCCTTCTTCTAAAGGGAGACCCTACAAGGGCCGGCAAAATTGCCCGAGATTACGGAGCGGAAATCCTGGTTCAGGGGGAAGTGCGACGCACATTTGTGGATCAAAGAACGATATTCGGAAGGGCCACGCGTTTTTTCTCAAACGAAATCCGTCTCAAGGCCCTTGAAACAGATACCGGAAAAGTTCTCTTTTCCGGATACAAGACTCGTCCTGCTTCAGGAGCTGAAGCCCTGCTTCCCCTGCAAGAGGCAACCAGCGAGTTGGCCGATGAAATGATTGCGGGCATTCTCCAGCAATGGAGAAAGGATGTCTTTCAGGCAGGGACCTATCAACTGAACATATCACAGGCAACCTTCAGCAAACTTTCAAAGTTTAAACAGGGCCTGCTCAAAATACGCGGCTTGCAGGACATACAAACGCGGAGCTACCAGTCTGGACACGCACTCCTTGAGGTAAGGTATCAGGGGCCTTTGGAGCAGCTGGCTGAGAAAATCAGTCAAATGAAACAGCTATCAGTCGAAATTGTTGGCTTGCAATCCAATTCTCTGAACCTTAAGTTGCGCAATTGACCAACTAAAACGAAAAAGGCGCGTGGCAGCGACTTTTTAAGAGGTTATCAAGGTTGACGGACTCGTAAAAAGTCCGTCAATCCCGCAAAGCGGGAGGGTGAGGGTGG
>CAZIXY010000103.1:0-10466 GCA_964543315.1 uncultured Desulfobacteraceae bacterium
GTCCGTGAGCCAGAGGGTGGTGACTTATTCGCCGGCAAATTTGAATCTGTTTGGGTTTCATGGTATATTTATAAATATTAGGAAGATAATTTCTCCCGCATTTTTTTCTCAGCTTATAAAATTTATTTGGCAGCGGTGAGGGTTTTCCGGAACCGGGTTTAAGGAGAGACTCGTTTTGAATGAAAAAATTCGTATTCTACTGGTCGATGACGAAGAGCAGTTTGTGAAAAACATGGCCAGAATTTTAAAAGTAAGGGGATTTGCCGTATCCACTGCCTTCAGTGGATACGATGCCGTGGATGCTGTTAAGAGTGAGAGCGCGTTTGATGTGGTGCTCCTTGACATAAAAATGCCCGGTTTGGACGGGATAGAAACGCTCAGGGAAATCAAGACATGTGCCCCCCACACGGAGGTGATCATGCTTACAGGACATGCCACATTGTCTTCAGGTGTGCAGGCAATGCGTTATGGGGCCTATGATTATCTGATGAAGCCCTGCGATATAGAGGATCTGGTAGAAAAAATAAATGAAGCATATGAGGCGGAGAACATCAAACGCCATCCGGTCATGTGGCCCCGAAAGATGGTGAGGGAAATCACCCTGCATACCTTGAACAAACTGTTGCCTGAAGACCCTCTTGCCGAGGCATTGAAATTGCTGGCAAGGCAAACCGGGGAAAAGGCGGTGGAAGAAATATATGTGCTGGACAAACAGGATTATCCCAGAGGTGTTGTTACAAAAAGGGATCTTTTAAATGAGGCCCAAAAAGCGAACCCGAAGGTATCCCTTACCTGGTCCGGCCTTTTGGAAAACCCGCAATGGCTTCCTAAAAAAAAGTTGAGCGGTATTATGCGGCCCGATCCTATATCAATCAGGGCAAATGGGCACCTCACTGATGCGGCTCAGCAAATGATAATGCATAATGTGCGGTGCATGCCTGTTCTCCGAGGAGGAAAGGCTATCGGCATCATCAAGATGCTGGATGTTTTTCAATATGTGGAACATGAAATAGAATAGGTGCCAGGAGGTCTCTCAAGGCCATGTCAGTTTTAGCAGACAGATTCACCAAAACAAAGGAAAAGGACTTTCCCTATTTCCGCCATGTTTGGAACAGGGTCGTACTGGCGCTCATGGCGGCCGCCTTCATTCCACTCATTTTAATAGGCGGGGGCATGTATTACTATGCCACAGCGGCTCTGAAAGAAAATACCCTGGCCGCACTCCGCACGGAAGTGCTAAACCATAAGGAGGCCATTGATGAGTTTTTAGCTGAACGTATCATGGACCTGAAAGTGCTTTCCGCGAATTTTGATTTGAGTAAGCTGATAGCTCCCGGGGCCCTTGAGGCCGTTTTCTTGTCTTTGCGTTCACCGGACGGCAAGCCATGCTTTACGGACCTGGGTGTCATTGATGGCCAGGGAACGCACCTGGCCTATGTCGGACCATACGACTTGATTTCAAAGAACTATAAAAGTACCCAGTGGTTCAAGGCGGTGATGGAGAATAATATCTATGTAAGTGATGTTTTTTTGGGTTTTAGGGGTATTCCGCATTTTATAATTGCCGTCAAGCAGATTTCCGACAAAGGGTCCTGGATAATACGAGCCACCGTAGAAACCGCATATTTTGACAGCATAGCCGCCGGAGTTCGAGACAAGAGGAGCATGGAAGCGTTTCTTGTTAATAGAAACGGGATTTATCAAACCAGTCCAGGCAACTCCCGGAAGCTGATGGGGCAGTCGGAATTCAAAGATCTGAAACCTTTTGGGGGTGTCAAATTAGAGGAACGGGGGGGTCAAATACGTGCGACATCATGGCTGGAAAACGTTCCCTGGCTATGTGTGGTGAAAATTGATCAGGATGACATTTTCGGGGCGCTTTGGCGTGTGCGCAGAATTGGTATTTACGTCTTTGTGTTAGGGGCTATTCTCATTGTCTTTACCGTTCTTCTGACTACCAATCAACTGGTCTCGAACCTGGAGACAAAGCGGCGAAATATCCGGTTTTTAGATCAGCAGCTTCGTCGTACCAGTTATATGGCATCGTTAATGGAGTTGTCTTACGGTTTTTTTCAGGAAATAAACGATACCTTGGCCAATATAGACATAGCCGTCACATGGATTCAGGATCTGGCCGTCAAAAAAGACCTGAGGGAAATTGAAGAGAACCTGGAACAGATCAGGTCCGAGGTGTCCCGCAGCCGGAAATCAATCGATAAATTCGTAAGATTTGTAAGGCCTGACGAACCTGCAATAGTAGATGTAAATGTGAATGAATTATTGGATGAGCTTATAGAGTTCCTTGGCAGTGAGCTGCGGCTGAAGGAGACTAAAATCAAAAAGGATTACGAGGACGACATTCCCAATATCAGAAGTGATCATTCAAAACTACGCCAGGTTTTTCAAAGTGTAATTTTGAATGCCATGACCGCTGCGGAAAAAAATGGTGAAATCAGACTCACGACTCGTGCTGTTCAAAACGGCGTAGCGGTAACTGTCGCTGATAACGGCCCGGGCATCCCGGAGGAGAACATGGAAAAAATATTTGATCCCCTTTTTACCACCAAACCGGAGGCTGCGGGATTGGGGCTTTCCATATGCCGTAATATCCTGCAAAAATTGGGGGGTCATATATCCTCAAAAAATGAGCCGGAAAGAGGGGCCGCTTTCACTGTTGAACTTCCTTTACACATAAGGCTTTCCGAGAAATAGTCGGCTTCGGCTTTTTTTTCAAATTATACGTTTCTTCAGGTTTGCAAAGATTGGCTGTTTTTGCTTCAAAAATTTTGACTAAGGGCTTTTAAAACAGTCAATAGTCAATAGCCATGAATCCGTTCGCTAAACCCGTCGCACATGATTAAAAGAGAGAATATCAAGCAGGCTATCGATGCCATTTCACAACGTGATCCCGAGATAGGGTATTCACTGAATGAGATGCTCGGAACCGGAAAAATAGACATACCCTCACAACTTGATGTGTCCGACCAGGGAGATGATTTTCACTTCCTTTTTGACAAAGAAAAAGTCTCGATAAACAAGTTTGTCTACTTCAACGAAGGCACTGTACCCATTGAACAGGGGCTTTTGATCAAATATGGCGAGATGACTAAAAAACAGGAGCTTCTAAACAGAGCGGATTCCGTTGATTACAAGCAGGTTGCCATTGAAATTCGAAAGGCAGGCCTCAAATTGATGGTTACCCACGAGATAGATTATGTTTTGGCGCGTCTAAAGAAAAGTCAGGGGATGCCGGAAACCGATCAAAGGAATGAAGGTCTCATTTTCCTTCTGGAAAAAGTCAAACAAGATACACAGGCCCTTGAGACATACCGGAATGAAAATGATCCCGTTGTATTATTCAAAGGGATCGTTAATGATTATACATCCGCCCATTTCATGCATTTTCCCTTCTGCATGGATAGTCTGATGCAGGTGGCAGAAATGAACCTGGAATTTTTTCATGTGCGATTCCTCTTAAACTGCCTGATACGCGGGCAGGAAAAAAGCCTTTTTGTGTGCCTGGGGGACCGAGAGATCCTGGGGTTGGTCTATCTTGTTTTAAAAGAGCGTATGTTTTTCAAATGCCTTGAAATTAAGTTTATTGCAACCCTGCGCGGAAAGACCGGTAGTATATCAGAACCCACCTATCAAGCTCCCAGAGGTGTTGGTGCCTTTTTAGTTGCCGGGGTCTGGATGTTGTGGAAAACCAGGCTTTCGAATGTTAATGAGATCTCCCTTGATTCGGAGATCGGGGCCAGGCAATTCTATGAGGCGGTGGGGTTTCAATCCAGAGGGCTTTCCGGTTATGTGTTAAAAGCTCCCAAAGGTAACCTTGTGAAGGCCATATTGATTATGGCAAATAACTGTGAGAATCTTGGGAAGGGAGTTATTGAGGAGATCAGTGCGATTATCAAAAAACAGATAAAATTCTTGCGGAAAAAGGCAAAAAACGAAAAGGAAAAATCAGCGAGAAAAGCGGTAATTGCAATGGTAAAAGAGTGTCTGAAACCAACTGCGCATGCAGAGTTTGCTGAGGCAGTGTTTGGTGAGCTGAACAAATATGGGAAAAAAATACCAGAATCAGGGGAACTTATTCAATTTGCATCTGAATACGGTTCTGATAAAACAAAAACGTATACATAGCCTTTAAAAAAGCTTGTAAATATTCAGGTTAAACACTTCCGGCCTGACTACGGGAGTAGTCAAAAAAGTTTTTGGAATACTTGTTATCTGTGTCTTTTAGAAAAAACTAAATTCTGGAAATTTACATTATATGCAACCGCTAATTATTATTAAGGACGAACGGTTCACACAACATCTGGAGCATGTCCCTCATCTGGAGAATGCCAGGCGAGTAAAAGCGATTCAGTCTGTATTTGATGATCCTTCCCTTGAGGGCAGATGGTCAAATGTGGCGCCGAGGTTAGCCTCACCGGAGGAACTTGCCCTTGTGCACACGGCAGAGCATATTGAACGTATAGCACAAACTGCTGGAAAACCACTTGCCTCTTTTGATCTGGATACCCAGGCGACCGCAAAATCCTATGACGTGGCCCGGCTGGGTGTGGGCGCGGTCTTCAGCCTTCTTGACGAGATATGGAATGGGAGGGCCAGGCGAGGCTTTGCATGTATCCGGCCACCCGGTCATCATGCGGAGCCGAACAAGGCAATGGGCTTTTGCCTTTTTAACAATATAGCGTTAGGGGCCAGGTATTTAAAGGAAAACTACTCGGTCGGTAGAGTTATGATTGTGGATATTGACGTGCATCACGGAAATGGAATCCAGTCAGCCTTTTACATTACTGACGATGTCTTGTATATTTCCCTGCATCAATTCCCTTTTTACCCTGGGACCGGCAATTTTGGTGAAGTTGGCCAGGGAAAAGGGGAGGGCTTTACAGTTAATGTTCCCCTGACAAAAGGTCGCGGGGACCGGGATTTTGCAGGAATTATTTACTATTTATTGAACCCTTTAGCCCTGGAATATCATCCGGATATGATCCTCGTATCGTGCGGTTTCGATCTTTACCAGTATGACCGCTTGGGCGGAATGAATGTCACACCTGAGGGCTATGCCCTGACAACCTTTTTTCTGCTTGATATCGCACAAAAAGTTTGCGATGGCCGGATCGCGTTCATTATGGAGGGAGGATACAGCATAAAGGGGATCAGGGAATGCGGCCTCCGAGTCATGCAGGAGCTGTGCGAAGTGCCTACCTTGACCAGAGATAAGATTGAAAAAATTACAAGGAACTCCTCTAAAAAATTACCCGCACTTGAAAAAGTGATAGAAATCCAGAAAGAATACTGGAAAACCCTTCGGTAGGGGCTATCTCCTTGATGTGAAGCCTGGCTCGGATCACATCGAAAGCCTTAGTGTCCACCATATGTCACCTCTTAGTTTACACCCGCAGTTTACCTCCTGAGTTAAAAAAGAAAAAACTTCATTAAAATCAATAAGTAAGCAACATTTTAGTGTTGATGCCTTGCGGGTAGGGTTTGGCATATATATTGAATAAATAAAAAACAGGGATTAATTGTTTTGTGGAACACTGGTTTGAGGGGATAGATTTTTCAAGATGGCGGGAGATAAGGAAATAAGGGGCAGCATTCATGTGAATGATGTTGAAGTGCTCAGGGAGCGGCAGAAACATTATTACGCAAGATTTTTTCGCAGATTCGCCTTCCTGATAATAGTATGCTTTATACTCCCTCTTCTTTTTGTGGGATGGGGGATAAATTTTTACTACACCAGATTCGCCAAGGAACGAATGACCAATTCCTTTCATGCCCAGGTGGAAAACCATCGTAAGATCATTGAACTGTTTTTAAGGCAGAGAAGCTCCCAACTGCAATTGATCGCCAACACGCATTCCAAAGAATATCTTGGAGAGGTATCAAATCTCGCACGTGTTTTTGAAATGATAAACCTGGAAGGCTCTTCTTTTGCCGATCTGGGAGTCATAGACGGATATGGCAGGCACCTTGCGTACATCGGGCCATACGATCTGATGGACAAAAACTATTCCGAGGCCTTCTGGTTCAGACAAGTTATGGAACAAGGCATTTATATAAGCGATATGTTTATGGGGTTTCGGAAAGTCCCTCACTTCATCATGGCCGTCACCCGACAGGAAGAAGGGGAGAGGTGGATTTTAAGGGCAACAATTGATACCGAAGTTTTCCGCTCTCTTGTCGAAAATGTAAGAATCGGTAAGACCGGGGAGGTGTATCTCCTGAACAGACAAGGCATTTTTCAAACCAGTCCCAGATTCAGGGGAAAGATAATGGAAAAGGCTTCTTTTTCAGTGGAGCCTGTACATGAGGGTACCAGAATTCGTATTTTAGAGGGTGGTACAGATGAGAAAAAACAGCGGGTTCCTCGCCGTATAGTGGCGCAGACATGGCTCTCGGAGCCCAGCTGGATGCTTGTGGTAACTCAGGATTACTCCGAAGCATTCAGCGAGGTAAACCAGGCCAATCAAGCAACACTGATTTTTCTTCTCCTGAGCGCGGTTGCCATTTTGATTATTACTGTTATTATCACAAAACACATGATCGGGGTCATTAAGAGGCGAGATGAGGAAGCGGACCAGTTGAACAGGCAGCTCTTGCAGGCGGGAAAGCTGGCCTCCGTTGGTGAGCTTTCCGCCGGCGTGGCACACGAGATCAACAATCCCTTAGCCATTATTGTCACCGAGAGGCAGATTCTGCTTGATCTCATGGGGCAAACGCCGGCCCTTGACGGAGTTTTCAGGGAGGCGCTTTTGGAATCCCTTTCACAGATTGATGTCCAGGTACAGCGCTGCAAGCGGATAACGCAAAACTTATTGCGGTTTTCTCGGCGTACAACGTCTGTCATTGAAACAGTCGACCTGAATGAATTTATAGGAGAGGTTATTGAACTCATGGAAAGGGAGGCTAAGGCAAACGGCATCAAGTTTATTCCTGATTTGGAAGAAGGACTGCCTCCGATACTAACAGATCCATCACAACTCCAACAGGTATTTCTAAACCTGATAAACAACGCAATAGATGCCCATGAAGGCAAGTCCTATGGAAGCATTCACATCAGCACACGGCAAGATGATCACACCGGGGGTGTGCAGGTCGTTTTTGCTGACACGGGGTCGGGAATTTCCCATGAAAATCAGGAAAAGATATTTGATCCTTTTTTCACAACAAAACCTGTGGGAAGAGGAACAGGTTTGGGGCTTTCTATATGTTACAGTATTATCAAACGCCTCGGAGGCGATATTGCCGTGCATAGTGAAGTGGGGAGGGGAACCATATTCACCTTGTTTCTCCCATACAGTCCTCCGCCCGATTTAATGGAAAGTGTAAATAATGTGGCTGAATTATAAGGAGGAATAACAATGAAAGGATCAAGGATACTATTAGTAGATGATGAAGTTGTCTTTACTACTAACATGTCTAAACTTTTGACAAACAGGGGATATAAAGTAACGGCTGTTAATAGCGGGGACAGCGCTATCCGCGAACTTGAGGAAAAGGATTTCGATGTAGTGGTGCTGGATTTGAAAATGCCGGGCATGGACGGGATCACCACATTGAAAGAGATCAAAAAGCTGGATCTTTTTGTTGAGACGCTCATTTTGACCGGACACGGATCCATTGATACAGCCATGGAGGCAATCAAAATGGGTGCATACGATTATTTGACCAAGCCGTGTGAGATTGATGAACTGGTGACTATAATTGAAGGGGCATGGGAAAAAAAGGATGGTGAAAAGCAAAAAGATATGCAGGAAAAAATACAGAAGGTGGTGGAATCCCCTAAATCGGCTTTTAGCCTTTTTGGCAAGAAAAAATCAAAGGAGTAAGATGGTATTAAACCGTTTGACTTTTAATTAAAGGTGGTGTTACCGTTGACAAATGAATGACAGTTCATTCATTAAAAAAAGGAAAAGGTAGTTAATACTATCCAATAAATGATCTTTTAATAAAAATAAGGAGAAACAAAATGGCAGAAGAAAAAGGCAGTGTTGAATCGGTTTACATGGAGAAAAGGGTCTTTGACCCGCCCAAGGTATTCGTGGAAAAGGCCTACATAAAGAGCATGGAAGAATATGAAAAGCTCTATAAAAGATCTATCGAGGACCCTGAGGGTTTCTGGGGGGAGATGGCCGAGGAGCACCTGGACTGGTTCGAGAAATGGGACGGACCGGTTGAGGAATACAGTTTCAAGGACGATATCTATATACGCTATTTCGCGGGAGGAAAACTGAATGTCTCTTATAACTGCCTGGATCGTCATCTGAAAACATGGAGAAAGAACAAGGCCGCCATTATATGGCAGGGAGAGCCCCTGGAAGAATCAAGAATTTATACATATCAGCAACTTCATCGCGAGGTCTGTAAATTTGCTAATGTTCTAAAAAATTTCGGGGTAAAGAAAGGAGAGCGGGTCACCATTTATCTCCCAATGATACCCGAACTTCCCATTGCCATGTTGGCCTGCACAAGGATAGGCGCCGTTCACAGTATCGTCTTCGGAGGGTTCAGCGCGGAAGCTTTAAGGGACAGGATCCTGGACTGTAAGGCGGAAACCCTGATTACCTGTAACTATGGATACCGCTCCGGCAGGGTGCTGCCAAGCAAAAAGAACGCGGACGCAGCCCTCGAGCAATGTCCCGACGTGAAGACATGTATCGTGGTCAATAGAATCGATAAAGAGACCGACATGAAGGAGGGAAGGGATCACTGGTGGCATGAACTCATGGCAGATGCGCCACATAAATGCAATGCAGAACCTATGGACGCTGAAGACCCTCTTTTTATCTTATACACGAGCGGCAGCACCGGAAAGCCGAAAGGAGTCCTTCATACCACGGCCGGATACCTGCTCTATACGATGTTGACCCTTAAATATTGCTTTGACTGTAAGGATGATGATGTCTGGTGGTGCACGGCCGACATTGGCTGGGTCACCGGCCACAGCTATATTACTTACGGTCCCTTAGCCTTGGGTGCAACATCCCTCATGTTTGAGGGTGTGCCGAATTACCCGGAACCTGATCGTTTCTGGGAGGTCGTAGAAAAGTATGGAGTCAATCTTTTTTATACGGCACCTACAGCCATTCGCGCGATCATGAAAAGCGGTAATGACTGGCCGGCCAAAAGGGATCTAAGCAGCCTGAGACTCCTCGGCAGTGTGGGGGAGCCCATAAATCCTGAAGCATGGGTTTGGTATTACAAGGTTATTGGCAAAGAAAACTGTCCTATTGTAGATACATGGTGGCAAACGGAAACAGGAGGGTTTATGATTGCGCCCATTCCAGGGGCCTTTCCCATGAAGCCGGGGTCGGCTTCCCGCCCATTCTTTGGTGTGGATCCCGTGGTGCTCCGAGCCGACGGAACGGAAGCGGATGTCAATGAAGGGGGACACCTGTACATAAAAAAACCCTGGCCCGGCTTTATGCGAACCGTTTACGGTGACCCTGAAAGATTCAAGGAGACGTATTTCATTCAGACTCCGGGCTTCTATTTCTCGGGTGATGGCGCCAGAAAGGACGAGGATGGGTTTTTCTGGCTCATGGGCCGGGTGGATGACGTTATCAACGTATCGGGACACCGGATGGGAACCGCAGAAGTTGAGAGCGCTCTGGTGTCCCATGATGCCGTGGCCGAATCAGCGGTGGTCGGTTTTCCCCATGACATCAAAGGTCAAGGGATTTATGCCTTTGTGACATTGAAGGAAGGTTTTGAGCCGTCAGACGAGCTCAAAAAGACGCTTGTTGCCCACGTAAGGAGTGAAATCGGACCGATTGCAAGTCCTGACAAACTCCATTTTGCCCCTGCTCTTCCCAAGACGAGAAGCGGTAAGATCATGCGGAGGATTCTGAGGAAAATTGCCGAGGGTGCTGTTGATGAGCTTGGAGATACCTCCACGCTGGCAGAACCTGAGGTGGTGGATAGACTTGTTGAAGGAAGGCAGTAGGAAGTACAAAGATCTTTTCATTGAGCCGCAGGGAATAGCATTGAAGTGCCTGTCGGCCAATTATTCCCCCCCTTGCCGGCTTTTTCCCCGGTGTCCTGAAAAGTGCCGGGGAAAAAGCCCCTTTCTGTGTCTTTTCCAAAAAGAAATAGGGGAATGCGTTAGGGAGGAACCTATGGCAACATCAGTCAGAAACAAGGGATGGTTAGTGTCTCTTTCGGGGATGGTGGAAACCCCTCGCCTTCAGGCGAAGAAAAGATTTAGGTTGTCGCAGAGCGACTTGTCATTCCGGCGAACGCCGGAATCCAGCGCAGCCGCTGGCCGGTTCGCCAGTTTGATCAAAGAGGAAACTTTGTCTTTGTGAAATGAGATTTCATACAAATGATTACGGTGCTTGGAATTTCTGGAGGCCGGATCAAGTCCGGCATGACGACCGAAGCGGTCCGGCCCTGGAGTCGATTTCAAATCGACCCCTCTTAAACCCCTCGTCTTATAGACGAGGGTAGTT
>CAZIXY010000104.1:0-10444 GCA_964543315.1 uncultured Desulfobacteraceae bacterium
TTTGTCCTGGTCAACACTCATTTTATAGGGAAAACCCCCTTCCCTTCCCTGAACCAGTGCGCACTTTCTGCGAAGCACCAGGACTCTGGGCCCGGTTTGACGCATGAGTTCATAGATTTTTAGGGCCGTGGATTTCATATCATACGGGTCTGCTGCTTCAACCGTAACGCCCAGAGAACGACAGAGGCCCTCTATATCCACCGGGGTGGTCGTCTGACCCATAGCCGTTGTCCCTGTACCGGGATGGGGCTGGAAGCCGGTCATTGCGGTTGCACTGTTGTCCAGGACTAAAAGCAGGATATCTGCTTCGTTGAACTTCGCGTTGACTAAACCGGGAAGCGCCGCGTGGTAGAAAGTAGAATCACCGCAAACAGTGACAACCGGCTGGTCAAAACCGAACCTTTCGAGCTTCCCGTAACCGCAGGCCAGCCCTGTCCCAGATCCCATTGCATGTACCGATTTCACCTGGTTGAACCCTGTGGGCCAGATTCCCATTGTATAACAACCAATATCCCCGGATACAAATCCGTTCCGGTTATCCCAGCAAAGCGCTGTCTTTATGGCATAGTAGGTTCCCCGGTGCGGGCATCCGGGGCAAAAACCGAATTCCCGGGATGGGATAGGGTCTTTGACAAGCATCGAGATTTTTTCCCTATAGGAATTATTTTTCCATGAGATCTGGAAAATATCCCCGATCACGCCAAGAAGATGACCCGGAGACAGTTCCCCGCAGGTTGGTATATGTCCCGATGCCTTGCCCAAATACTTCTTAGTTCCGACCTTTTTGCCCAGATCTGCTGCCAGGGCCTTGACATTATCCTCGAGAAACGGGTCCACATCTTCTGCAAAGAGAATCTGATCGCTGATCTTCAGGTGTTTTTTCAGTAATCCTTTTGGCAGGGGCCATGTGGTCCCAAGTTTAAGAATACCTATCCGATCTCCCAGACCCAGAATTTCGACTGTTTCGACCACATAATTCCAGGCACACCCCGAAGATATCACCAGGAGTTCAGGCCGGTCCGGGCCGTCATAACGGTTGAAAGATGAATCTTCAAAGTAGTCCCTTGCCCGGTTCAGTTTTTCATTCCTGGCTTCGTGTTTGGGGACAACCGGAAAGGTGTGAAAAGGGATATTCGGATCAAAGTACGGGCGCACTTTAAAAGCCGGCAGGTCACCGATTGTGACATTTGACCGTGTGTGGG
This sequence comes from uncultured Desulfobacteraceae bacterium, assembly GCA_964543315.1. Taxonomy (GTDB): domain Bacteria; phylum Desulfobacterota; class DSM-4660; order Desulfatiglandales; family Desulfatiglandaceae; genus JAFDHL01. Next base: position 1,203 of record CAZIXY010000104.1, read on the forward strand.
AGAGCCGGGACACGCTTCTTATCAATACAACATTCTTGATATTTTCTGAGAGTTCGAAGCCCCATTTGACCATTTCAAGGGCCTCTCTGGGAGTGGCCGGTTCGAGTAACGGGATACCCGCCACACGGGCAAAAAACCTTGCATCTTCTTCGTTGGTGCTTGAGATTCCCGACGGGTCGTCACATGTGACCAGGATTAATCCGCCTTTCGTTCCTGAAAGGGTCAGGTTTGTCAGAAAGTCGGAAGCAACATTAACGCCGTTCTGTTTCATGCTTGCCAGTGCACGGCAGCCCGCAAACGAGGCCGCAGTGGCCGCTTCAAGCGCCACTTTTTCATTTGTGGACCATTCCACGTAGATGGGAAGATCCTTAGCAGCCTCGGCCAAGGTTTCAATGATTTCCGAGGAAGGATTTCCAGGATACCCCGCACAAAATACCACCCCTCCCTCCAAAGCGCCGCGTGCAATAGCTTCATTTCCCTGAAGCAATACATCAAGGCCTCCTGATTTCCGGCTGATCATATTCATTTTCCGCTCCGATTATTATTCCTGGTTTTTCAATGAACTAACAAACTCAAGCTTTGCTTTCTTTCCCCTATCTTTTTTGTTCCGGGAAGCCTCTCTCAGATGCTCAAGGTTTTCCGGGGGCAAACCCTTGGTCTCAAACCGACCGTCTTTAACCGCTAAGTTAAACAGTTCGTCTCCCCTGTCCGTTCTGATAATGACCGTATTCCATTCGTTTTGGCCTTCCACCGTTCCAATAGAAATATCAGCCATCTCCGCCGTCATATCCTGGCACAATGTGCATCCCTTTTGAATCAGGTGTCTGATATCAGATAAGGGAAAGTCGTTCTGGCCATTCTCGGTTATGACCTGGAATATTTCTGCCGGAGGCGGCGGAATATCGAATTTTTTAACATTGCCTTTGATGTTTTTTGTTTTTAAAAAGGCATCAAGCCCTCGATAATCAATTGCCCATGTGCAGAAAAGGCCGATTCTAAGTGCGATACGACTGTTCAACTCCGCTACATCCGGTTTCATAAGCCTCATGCGGGCCAGGGCCTCCATCTGACAGGGAAGCCCAACGACACCCAATCCGTCTTCCCCGTCTTTGAGCGCTTTGTTCATTGCAGAGAGACCACCGGAGGCAGAGTATCGCGAACCGGCGCATTTGAGTATATCTGATCTGGTTTTTGCCGAAGCACCGGCAGGAGATAACTCATTACCTGAATCCGTCAATATGGCCGACTTTATGAGCCCCTTTTCAATAGCGTAAATAAGCAAGCCGGAAACAACACCACCGTATTGGGAGACTTCCCTGATGCCTTTGTCCTTTGCACGTGCCATGACGACTTCTCGGTGGGGTCCAATATCTCCGTTTCCGGTGTTCGTTCCTTCAAGTTGAGGAGAAGTTTTCTCATAATCGGCCCTGGGGCATAGTTGCAGGCATCTCCAGGTATCGGCATTACACCGGTCGGTCACAACAACTTTTCCGTCAAAATATTGAAAATAAGGACAAAGTCCAACACAGGCCCCGCATCCAACACATGTGCCTTGATTGATGACCTTTTCAATTAAGAGTGCCTGGCCTTTTGGAATCAAATTTTCCATTTTTGTATGAAACCTCATGATTATCTGATTGTGAACTCATTTTTTTATTCCTGGTTCTCTGTTAAGGAGCAACAGATCTCATAGGCTGGGTACTCAACTTATATTAGGGCGGAGAAAGAGGTCAAGGTCAAAAAAGGCCTTGTTCATACATAATAAAGCACCAATGATTTTTGCGGCATCAGGTTTTCGGAAGTTGCCGGTTGCTCAGGCCAGTTGATTCTTGTAGTATTGATAATACTCAAGGACCTTGTTGACATAATGCCGAGTGGCCTTATAGGGGGGTATATCGTTGTATTTTCTAACTTTTTTTATCCCTGCATTGTATGCGGCGACAGCCAGCCTGATATCGCCGTTAAATTGAACAAGGAGATGTTTGAGGTACTTGACACCGGCATCAATATTGTTCTCCGGATTGAAGATATCTTCATCTTCAACACCTAAGGCTTCTGCTGTCCTTGGCATCAACTGCATGAGGCCCATAGCGCCCTTTTTGGAAACCGCATTGGGGTTATATCCGGATTCAGCACGGATTACGGCCTTTACAAGGGCGGGATCGACTTTGTGACGACCGGCGGCTCGTAGGATGATCTGATGTAGTGTCTCTTTTGTATCAGAATCAGGGCGGACTGCGTCAGCGGGAAAAATTTCAGGTTCACAAGAAACATTACTGACAAATGGTCGGGGGGTATTTTGACCTACACGGGGCATGAACCCGGATATGGCAAAGAAGATTGCCGTTCCAAACAGCACCCATCTGGTGAGTACCGGCAGAAAGGGATGTATTACTGACTCTTCATCCAATGTTGACATCCTTCCTTCTCCAATCTGAAAATTTGTTACCAGTGCAGACCCCGAATATTTTAGATATTGCTTATATGTTGTGATATCTTTCTGGTAAATTACTATATATTGTGGTAAATAGAAACCTTATTGTCAAGCCCTTTTTTAATCCATTGACTTTTTGTTATGTCTAACATAATGGGGAAAAAGGGAAATTCAAGGGGGGATTATTCCATGGATGAAAAAATAAAACAGACCGCGGATTTCTTGGCCTCTAAGATCAAAGGTTCACCCAAGATAGGTATGATTACCGGCACGGGCCTGGGTGTCCTCACGGATACTATGGAGGTTGATTTTCGTCTTGATTATGATGAAATCCCTAATTTTCCGCGTTCTACCATTGAAGGCCATAAGGGGACCCTTGCAGTTGGAAAACTGGCCGGTGAATCCATCATAGCTCTTGAAGGCCGATTCCATATTTACGAAGGGTATTCGACCGCGGCAATAACCTTTCCGGTCAGAGTCATGGCCAAGCTCGGAGTTAAGTATCTTTTGATATCCAGTGCCTCAGGTGGACTCAATCCACAATTTGAAAGCGGCGATCTGATGGTCGTTACAGACCATATTAATCTGACAGGAACAAATCCGTTAATTGGGCCAAATCTCGATTCATTCGGTCCCCGGTTCCCGGACATGAGTGCCGTTTATGATCCTGATTTAGTCAGGTTGGTGTGCAACGTGGCCATTAAAGAAGCTATCCCTTTAAGGCAGGGTGTCTATGCGGGAATCACCGGTCCGAGTCTTGAGACCCCTGCTGAGACCCGATTTTTGAGGATGATCGGTGCCGACGCCGTGGGTATGTCCACTGTTTCGGAAGTCATTGTGGGTGTGCATTGCGGCATGAAGGTCATCGCTATTGTTGTCATCACCAATATGAACCTGCCGGATTGCATGGAATCTACATCCCTGGAAAAGGTCATCACTACCGCTCATAAGTCGGGTACAAAGCTAACAACCCTGTGGAAAAGGATTGTTGAGGAAGGTTTTGGGGATTAATGATGGAGGATGCTCATGCAAGAATTTGATATCATAATAAAAAACGGTATGATCCTGACCATGGATGGTAAAACCTCGGTTCTTACAAAAGGTCTGGTGTGTATAGCCGGCGATACCATTTCCAAAGTGTGTTCAGACGGCGAAAACACCTTTCAGGCAGACAAGATAATAGATGCAAAAGGCGGTCTGATTCTCCCCGGTCTTGTAAACTCTCATACCCACGCCGCAATGAGCCTTTTCCGAGGCCTTGCGGATGACCTCCCCCTTATGGAATGGCTTAACAGCTATATTTTTCCCGCTGAGAGCAGGATGGACGGTGATTTTGTTTTTTCCGGAACACTCCTCGCGTGTGCTGAGATGATTATGTCCGGCACGACAACTTTTTGTGACATGTACCTCTTTGAAGAGGAGGTGGCAAGGGCTGCACGATTGACTGGGATGAGATGTCTTGTGGGAGAGGTTTTGTATGACTTTCCATCTCCCAACTATGGGCCTGTAGAAAAGGGCCTGGCGTATACTGAAAAGTTGATCCGAAAATGGCAGGATGACCCGCTCGTTAACATTGCAGTGGAACCTCATTCAACCTATACCTGTAGCCCTGAACTGCTGCGTGCCGCTAATAAGTTGTCCCGGGAGTACGATGTGCCGCTCATTGTCCACGTGGCTGAGACAAGGGGCGAGATTTCCGAGATAAGAGATAGATACGCTAAGGCTCCGTTTGAGCATCTCGAGTCACTTGGTGTATTAGGGCCGCATTTCATTGCTGATCATTGCGTGCATATAGATAAATCCGAAATACAAAGAATGGTAGAGCACGGCGTGAGGGCCGTTGACAACCCGGAGAGCAATATGAAGCTCGCTTCAGGAATTTCACCTGTATCTCAATTGATTGCCAGCGGTATAACTGTTGGGCTTGGAACGGATGGGTGTGCCTCAAATAACAACCTGGACCTATTTACCGAGATGGATACAGCTGCAAAGCTTCACAAGATCGAAACCATGGATCCGACGGTTTTGGATGCCGTAACGGTACTGAAAATGGCGACCATTGAGGGTGCAAGGACCTTAGGTCTTGAAGACATAACCGGTTCAATAGAAGTAGGCAAAAAGGCTGATATTATTATTGTGGATACAAATAAGCCGCACCTGACACCCATGTACAATCCTTATTCTCATATTGTCTATTCGGCAAGGGGAAATGATGTAAGCCATTCAATAATAAATGGTCAACTTGTCATGGAAAATAGAAAGCTACTGACTTTTGATCTGGATGAAATTATCTCCAGCGCAAAGAATAGATCACAACAAATCCTAACATGGCTTCAGCCTCCCCCTAAAAACAATATGGAATAAAACCGACTTCAAAGAGCCTCAACCATTTTTTCAAGTGACTTCAAAAAGAATAAATAAAATTGCGCAAAGCCATTTTTTTACAAGGTTCTCAGCTCTGCTATGAAAACACATAAAGGCAACCTCTTTTATATTGCCCTGGGAAGCAGGTTGAAGGGTGTTCCCGAGGTTATCACCTTGGGTGTGAAACCCAACTTCCTGGATTACACACCGCATGAAAGAAAACTCATTGCCGGCGCCAGTGTTGTGCTTTACCCAACCCGAAACTACGCTCAGTTTTTCACAACCATGGGAAAAAGTATTTTTCCGAGCCTTGAAACCTACCTTTATGCAGATGAAAAGATAAAACAGACAACTCTCTTTTATATGTCGAATATACCTCATCCCCAAACCAGGATTTACTATCACCTCCATCACGGGGATATCCGCAAGGATTTTGCTTTCCCGTTTATTGCCAAGTTGGCCAGGGGATCTGCGCAGGGCAGAGGTGTATTCAAAATTGAAAACGAAACTGATCTGGCAGACTATCTTAAAATCACAGACGTGGCATATATCCAGGAATATCTGCCTCACGAACGTGATTTGCGGGTTGTACTTATCAATTATGAACCTGTACTTGCCTACTGGCGGATAGGAAGCACCGCTAATTTCAGGACCAATCTTTCGCAAGGGGGGAAAATTGGTTTTGATAATATTCCACCTGAGGGAATCAGACTCGCCAGTGAAACCGCCAGAAAATGCAGTTTTAATGATGTCGGAATGGACCTTATCAACTGCATGGGAAAATGGTACGTTATCGAAGCAAATATGAAATACGGGCGCAAAGGATTGAAAACAAAAGGTCTTGATCTTAAGGAGATCATGAGGGAAAAAATTTTGTCAGGAGAACTTTTCGGCAAAAATTCAAAATGACAGATTTCAAATCAATTCCAGATATTCAACAGGCAACCGACTCATTTCTGAAATCTGGACTTCAGATTTTTCATTATTGTCATCCTGTATAATGTAAATATTTTATTCAGGCTGGAAGAGCTTACATGTCTAAGAAAAAAAGAATTTTTGTGTTTGTCATCTGCGGACTCATTCTGGCCCCCTCTTTTTTCCTTGGGTATATCTACTTCAAAGTGAGCAGTGATGCCTCCGCCCGTATCCAGAGGGGAGCTATAGAACGAATCATTGCTTCGGAAAGCCGCGTTTATTATGATGACGGCAGTACGCCGATCGGCGTCTTTTTTGAAAAAACCCACCGCAAATACATCTATTACAAGGAAATTCCCAAAGTATTCATAAAGGCTTTGATTGCTGCCGAGGACAGAAATTTTTTTCGACATCGGGGTTTTGACCTGAGAGCGATGGCCAGGGCCTTTGTTGCAAATATTAAGGCCGGAAAAGTTGTGCAGGGTGGCAGCACGATTACCCAACAGACAGCCAAAAATGTATTCAGGCGCGAGAAAAGATCATATATGGCCAAACTGAAGGAATTGATCCAGGCCGTCTTATTGGAAGGAAAGTACACAAAACAGGAAATACTTGAGATGTACGCGAACCAGTTTTTTGTCAACGGTTACGGCAAGGGTCTAAGGATTGCAGCTCAGTATTTCTTCGGTAAAGACGCGGAAGCCCTCGATCTTGTGGAAGGCGCCTTTATAGCAGGGTCGGTCAAGGGTCCGAACCGATATAATCCATTCATCAAAAAGAGTGATGCAGAAAAGGTGGAAGCGGCGCATTTAGCCAAACTTCGAAAAGACTATGTGCTTTTGAAAATGCTGAAAATGAACTTCATCACCAAGGATCAATATATCGAGGCAAGGGATCAAGATGTCCCATTCAAAGAGGGGAAGATAACGTACAGATTGAATGTCGTCCTTGACTACATTCGAGAACAGCTTGAATCCGACTACTTCAGTACCATCCTTCATGATCAGGGAGTCGAGAATATAGCCACATCCGGAATTAACATCTATACCTCAATCAATAAGGAGATCCAGCAGGCGGCCTTGCGGAGCCTTCGAAAACATCTGCCGTTAATTGAGGTCAAGCTTAATGGATATAGTCCGGCAGGTACGTCCGATATATATGGCACTCTGCTGGGAAATGGCCCGAATAGGTCGAGGGAGAGCCTGCCTTTTTTATCACGAATCACCCATATAGAAGCGGGCGGAGAAAAAGCGCGGCTTGTCGTTTCCTGGGACAAAGGCGGTGGAATTATAAATTATGAAGGTCTACGGCCCATAGGTGACGCCTGGTTAAAATGGAAACTGGGTAGCTGGGCCGTCTTTGACAAAAAGCATATTCGCGCTTTTTTAAAAAATTTCAGTGTCGGAGATCTGGTTCCTGTCAAGTTGATGCGCTCCCATGCCGACAAAGGAGAAACAGGGCTGATGCTTTCCAGTATTCCCGGCTTGGAGGGTTCAATCGTCGTCCTTAAGGAAGGAATGATAAAGGCCATGGCAGGGGGATTTTTTAACCGTTTTTTCAATCGAGCTGTTGATGCAAAACGTCAATTGGGATCAATTTTCAAGCCCATCGTCTATACAGCCGCCCTCCAGCTTAAATGGAACAGTCTTGATCCTCTCCAAAATATTAGAGATGTATTTCAATTCGAAAACACCTTTTACGTGCCTCGACCAGACCACACACCTAAAAGCAGCAAGGTTTCTATGGCATGGGCCGGGGTGAAATCGGAAAACCTGGCCACCGTTTGGTTGCTTTACCACCTCACAGATCATTTGAACATGAATGAATTCCGGCAGGTTATGGGTATTGTCGGACTTGATAGAAAAGAAGGCGAGTCTTATCTGACCTACAAAAGTCGAATAAGAGACAAATACGGGGTTGTCATCAATAAAAAGGCCCTTATGGAAGCGGCCTTTGAGGAATCCAAAAAGGAAGTCGAATCAGACATTATTTTCAGCGGCTACAGCGAGATTCTGAATTCTTTTAAAAGGCTGCACTTTGAAATAGATAAGAAAAATCTAAGCCTTGAAGGACCGGAAGAGCAACATATCTTGCGGCTCAGCTTTAAGAGGCTTAATGAACTTAATCTTAGAATGAAGGCCGAGTCTGAAGACATCAAAGACCTTCTCGAGCAATACTCCCAAAACAATACTGCTGAGGTGAGGGACAGGCTTTGTCTTGCCCTTCGCCATTTCTACAGAATCGACAGAGTGGATAATCGGTCGCGGATTTTTTATCTGGAAGACCCTGTCCATAAATTGACGGAGCCCCTTATTCCTCTCACTCCTGAATGGATTTTGAAAGGACCGGCATCACTACCAATAAAGGAAGTTCTGATCGACGGTCTGGTTACCTCCGAATCTCTGGACATGATTCAGAAAAATATTAAAAAAAATTACAGCCGATTGTTGGGCTATAAACGTTATGATCCCGAGGTCCTTTTCAGGGTTAGGGATTTCAGGACCCTTGTCAATCTGTCTTACGTTGTCCACGTCGCCAGAAAAATGGGTATTTTCACGAAACTGGACCCGGTCCTTTCCTTTCCTCTTGGTCCAAATTCAGTGAGCATTATTGAAGCGGCCATTGTGTACCAGGCGATAATGACGGGGCATGTTTTTCCAATATCGCCGGGGGGAAACCAGAGCTATGTCCCAATCATTACAAAAATTGTGGACAGAGAGGGGGAGCCCCTCTGGGAGTACAGACCGGCTCCAAAAAAAATACTTTCGCCCCGGATTTCTAACCTGGTGACTGAAATTTTGAAGAAAGTCATGGAAACAGGAACGGGGCGCAAAGCTAAAGATGCCGTTCAATTGGTCTTGGAGGACGGAGAGGAACACATTAGCGTTCCTATCCCGACCTTCGGAAAGACCGGCACCGCTAACCGTTTCACCAACTCCAGCTTTGTGGGCTTTATACCGGGCCCCGACAAGGAAGCCGGCCAGATTGAAATAGGAAAAGGATATGTTATCGCAAGCTATGTGGGTTATGACGATAACCGACCCATGAAGGGAAAAAACCTGGCCGTCTATGGATCAACAGGTGCCCTGCCCCTCTGGACGGAAACAGCGAATGCAATAGTGAACACAAAAGATTACAAGGGAGACATTCAACCCGCTGATCTGGTATTTGATTCCTTATCAGCACGATTTCCAGAAAACGAAGCTCTTCGCACGGTACCGATTTCACCCTTGACCGGCTTACCCCTAAACACCTCAAAAAAGGTGCCCGGTTCCGCACCATCAACAGAAATACGTGCCGAGGTCGATGATCAAGGAGGCGTCCGCAGATTTTTAAGACATTTTGAGCCCGCAGAAAAGAATTAGTCAAACCGTTGGGCGTCTACTGGTGGAGTTGTTACCATCTGATTAATGTTATTATGATGCAAAAAATTGAACATCCCGGAAATATTTGGTATTCTTTTAAAAAGAACTGATGAAACGATTTAGCGAATTCCGGTTTGAGCTGGTCAACTGCTAGGAGTATTGAA
>CAZIXY010000105.1:0-10397 GCA_964543315.1 uncultured Desulfobacteraceae bacterium
GCTGTTCGCTGACCGCAGAAAGCTTCATGCCCCGCCTGCCGCACGGCGGGCAAGTTAGCCAGAAGTCGGGATGCGTATTTTGAAAATAGAGGGCCATGGCCCATTTACCATGTTTCCGGCAGTGCGGGCCGTACTTTGAAGACTTTTTCCTTACGGATTTCAACCGTACCCGGTTTTGCATCTCTTGGCTTTTTAACATATCGGGCCCGCGTGTAGGATACGGCAATGACCCCGCCCTCTCTGGCCTTGCTGTGATAAGCGGCAACGGCGGCGGCTTGCTTAAGAGTTTTATTATCGGGTTTTTCATCCGGCCTGGACACGAGGATAACGTGGCTTCCGGCCGTGCCCCTAACATGAAACCACCAGTCATTGGGTTTGGCGATCTTAAAGGTAAGCAGGTCATTATCTGAGTCGGTTTTACCGGCAATAACCTTCCATCCGCCCGGAAGTTCGTATTGGTAAACACGGGGCCGTCCCCGGTTAATAATGTTTTCGCCTACGGGCATGGAATCACCACCTGATTTCCGTAAAGCTTATATAGCCATTTTTCCTGTTTCCACCACCGATGGATCGTCAAATGCCTCATGTCCCTCCATACCCGACTATGACCTTTTCACCCTCAACAATGACAGGAACTTTCCGTGCCCCATTTGAAAAAACGAGCATTTCCTCCAGCTTGTCCTTATTCTTTTTAACATCAATATAATGGGCTTTATCCCCGTAAGCCGACCTGGCCTTCTCCGTGAAAGGTCAATGTGCCTTGCCGTAAATAACAGCTTTTTCACCCATTGATATCCTCCTTTACTCACGTTCGGAATATTGTATGGTTCGCCGTTGGAAAATTTTACAAAGGGAGTATGCGGCGTGCCGTCCAGAAAGCCCTGTGCCAGTAGCTATCATGCAAACTGGACACGGTCACTCCTTTGATGCTGGAGACATGTGCGAACTCACCTCTGCTCAAATAAATGCCGACATGACGTTTTTTCCCGGGGATCATAAAAAAAACAATATCCCCGGCCGTGAGGTCCCTTTTTGGTACGGGCCTTCCTGTTTTTATTTGCCCGGCCGTGCTGCGAGGAAGTTGGATGTCGAAAAGATTATCGTATACAAGCATGACGAACCCGGAGCAATCCACTCCATATCTATCGGTTCCGCCCAAACGGTGCGGTGTGCCCTCCCAACGTATGACATAAGAACGGATGTTTCTTTCTATTTCATTCGGAGTTTTGTAATGCGAAATTTTTGAGGGCTTTTGTACAGTAGAAGCGCAGGCCGTTAAAAGATAAAGGAACACTAAAGCGACCGGATTGAATGGAAAAGGATTTCTCATTCGTCTAAAAAAAGAGAGAGGACCACGCATAACTATTAGCATAGCCTTCCTCGGGTTATGATTCAAGATAAAAGGACCGGAATGATTTAGCACAATGCGTTGAGAATGAATTAAGAGACGGCCTAAACTCCATTTTTCCCTTTACAAGGTTCATCTTGCCCTATGACCTGTAATTCGGTAAAAGTAATATTCATTCACATTACAGGTTGAGATTAAAATGCTTACAAGACTCAAAGACCGGTTTTCTTCTCCGTTAATTATTTCTTGCCTTGCGGTTTCAGCCTCAGTATGGCTTCTGTCAACTGTTTTTTTCTCGGATCTCTCAGCCCAAAACAGCATTAAAGGCCGGCTTATAGACCAGGCCCTTAAAATCAATGTAGTACGAAGAGGTGACCTGTCTATACGATCAGATCTTTTCACCAATCCCTTTGCCTTAAGTCATTTCCGGAGATGGATGGATAATCCCGTGGATGCTACGGTGGAGGCTCAGGAAAAGGCCATGAGGCTTCTGTCCAGGTGCGGAGACCCTTTAATGTGGATAAAGGAACTGGCAACGCTTGGTGATTTGAATATGATTTCCCCTCTTCCCGTCAAAAAGCACCACAGACATGAGTTCACGGCCCCGCGGCGGCTAAAAGAGGCCTTATATCTGATCCTTGATGCCGTATATACAGCCAATTTAATGCTTGCCGCCATCAAGGCAGAACTGTCCTCGGAAGATATAAGTTTGATCGAAGAGTTCTTTTTACCTGAAGCCTGTATAGCCAGCGATTCTAATGCAAAGAGAGAACGCAGTCTCAGTATAGACGAGCAGACACAGGCAATTGCCGCTTCCGGCAAGATAAAAAGGGAGGACATCTTCGCGGCAGGATTAACCGTTATCGAGGCAATGGCAAGGGCCAGGGAACTTTTGACCAAAACCGACAAATGGCAGGATAAGGTCGGCTCCTTCTCCTTTATGACCGATCTGGGAAAGGTTGTCGTAGGTGGTAAAGGACCGGATGTGTACCACGATCCTGCAGCCCTGATAATTGATTTAGGCGGAGATGACGTCTACAAAGGAAGGAAGGCTTCAGGCTCAAACGGCAAGTGTTCACTCGTGCTTGATCTTGGTGGTGATGACCTGTACCTGGGAGAAGACTGTACGCAGGGATCAGGAGTTTTTGGAATAGGCATCCTGTATGATCTCGGGGGAAACGACCTGTACAGGGCCGAAAGCTGTGCCCAGGGTGCTGGTCTGTTCGGCCTGGGTCTGATTATCGACGGTGGGGGTATGGATACCTATCAGGGAACGAAATACGTTCAGGCAGCCTCATCCTGGGGATGGGGCGGGCTGATGGACTTAAGCGGCGATGACACTTATCTGTGTCGGCATTCAGGCCAGGCATATTCCGGTGTTTTGGGCATATCGTGTTTATGTGACATCAAAGGGAACGACAAGTATTTATCGGGCGTTAAGGCCCCGGATCCGAGAGAGCCTGATATGAATAAGAGTTTTTCGCAGGGCTTTTCTTTCGGAATGAGGAATCTTGTTGCAGGTGGTTGTGCCATCCTGGCGGACAAATCGGGCAACGATCTTTATCAATGCCAGTATTTTGGTCAGGGTTCTTCCTATTGGATGGGTATCGGCGTTCTTTATGATGAAATCGGGCAAGATACCTATATCGCCAGAAGATATGCCCAGGGGGCGGGTATTCATTTTTCTTTCGGCCTGCTCATGGACGCTGCCGGAGACGATCATATTTCCTCGTGGGGTGTTTCCCAGGGGTGCGGTCATGATTATGGGATAGGTATTTTAATCAATGAAACGGGTAATGACACCTATGTCTCCGATTGGCTTTCCATGGGAGCTTCACAAGCCAATGGTGTTGGTATTTTTGTAGATAATTCAGGAGACGACGGCTATGAAAGCAATACCGGAATGGCGGTGGGCAATTTCATCGAGCGTCGGCGGTCCGGAGGTGTCGGCCTTTTTGTTGATGCCGGTGGAAAAGACAGGTACTCCGTGACCGGTGAGAACAATACCCTTTGGGGAATGAATCGATGGAGTATAGGGATTGACGGAGAGTCCGGGGGTATGAGCGGCATAAACATAATTGTCCCTGAGACGGCAACAATCAGCGAGGAAGCGGAAAAGGAAAAGAAAAGAGAAAAGGACGAACTGGCAAGCAGGTTATATAATACAGAAAAGATGCCATATCCTCAGAACATAAAGGAGATGGTCTCTGTTGCGTCGCATTGGGGTTTTGAAAAAGGCATTCCAAAGGCGGCTTGTGAAAAAATCCTTAGTCTGCCTCCGGAAAGATCCATGCCTGTTATCGTCGAATTCATCAGCACCCCAGATATAATGACCCTTATTTTTATGAAGAGGTTTTTTTGGGTTCATGCTTTTCATGCCATACCGGAATTAGTGAAAACGATCAATATTTCAGATCCTGTCGCCAGAGCAAGGGCATTCAATTTTTTAGGCATGCTAAAGGATTCCAGAGTTGTCGAGTCTTTTACGGAGGCCTTGCGTGATCCGTCGTGGAAGATCAGATCCGCCGCAATCAGGGCCATCGGAGAAATATTGAACGCTCGACGCCTTGAGGTCCTGGTGCCCATGAAGCAGGTCTTTGAGGAGGCCGTTGCGCAGAAAGATCCCGGTATTATTCAGCAATATCTTGGAGGTGAGGATTCCAAAATCAATGCCGTCCTTTCCGTCGTTGTTAGGGCCATTTCCCTGGAATACAAAACATATAAAGTTTATGCCGAGATATCTTCCATGGAGGATAAGGAAAAAATCGTGAATGATTTTATCGTACTTGTCTTTGAAAATCTGGATAAAATCATTCCGGTGTTGAAGAGATGGGCGGCAGACATAAACCATTCATCGAAAATTTCGGAAAGATTGATGCCGCATGTCATTGACATGGACCCGGCTGTTAGAAAATCGGCAGCTTATTCTCTTGGTCAGATGAATTACAGTCCCTCGATCCCGGAATTAATAGCCCTTTTAAAGGATCCACACCTGTGGGTGCGCGATTCGGCTGTTCTGTCGCTGGCCTTATTTCAAGACGAAGCCCTTCAACCTCTTGCTCGTTCCCTGGGGAGGGAGGGGCCGTCGTTCAAAATACTTGCCATGGATGTTCTTGCACGAATCAAGAGCAACCAATCAAAGATGCTGGCTGAAAGATACCTGAATGACAGCGATGAAAATGTAAGGCGGGCGGCAAGAAAGGCCCTTTCCAGTTTTTAATACCTGAATCCTGCAAAATCCGGGTAATATAAAATATAAATAGGTCTGAAGCTTCCCCATGCCGATTGACCGGAACTGAAGGGAAGCTTCAACCTCGTTATCAAGTCACCTTTATTTTTCTATTTCATACCGTGATCAGGTCCTTGATCAATTCAAATTTTTTGGGACCGATACCCTTAACATTCATGATATCTTCAATTTTTTTGAATGGACCGTTTTTGTCACGAAAGGAAACAATCCGTTCCGCATATTTTTGGCCGATCCCTTTGATTTGGACCAGTTCCTCTATCGTGGCTTTGTTGATATTGACCTTCTTTGCATCTTGTGCCACTGCAAGCGGAATAAATGCCACCACTACCGAGATAATGAGTACAACTGTAAAAACACGTTTCAGGTTTTTCATAAGACTCCTCCTTCTTATAGGGTTGTTGTAAAAGGCAAAGACGTACTGAAGCGATAAGGCACGACTTGCAATGGAATCATTGCCCCTGATATCAGGCACTCGCAACGTCAGGAGACAACCTATCAAGATCCGTGCCAAGGATGCTTTTTTGGGCAACCGTAAGAACATAAATGGAGACACTTGATTCGCAATGTCCGGAAACCCCTGTTTTACAAGCCTTTCGAGTGATTGTGATTCAGCATGACAATTTTTTAAAGTTTTATGATTGATTTGAGGGGCGGGACACATTAGAAAATAAGGGTTGGTTACCTGCACCAGAAACTGTGCAGGCATGCACTTTTTTTTGGGCAAGCAGGATACTGATTTTTGCGAAGAATGTCTGCCGGGGCCAGTATTTTCAATGGGGCTTTATGCCGGCAGGAGTTTGACAAGGCTTTAGGTTACCATGAAAATTCATATCGTTCAGCCAACCGGCTATAGTCCTGATGGCACTCTTTTTCAAACCAAGACCAGATGGGTTATTGGAATGACACTCCCTTATCTGGCAGCCCTTGTGCCAAATCAACATGAAGTGAAGGTTACGGATGAGCGGCTTCAGGATGTCGATTTTAACGAAGAATATGATCTTGTTGCTATCACGACATTCTCACACGCCTCAAGGAGGGCCTATGAAATCGCCCGCAGATACCGTGAAAAGGGCACGAAGGTGGTCATGGGGGGGTGGCACGTCTCTTTCAGGCCTGAAGAGACACTTCAGAATTGCGACGCGGTGGTGATCGGTGAAGGTGAAGAAATGTTTCCCAGGCTCATAGGAGATGTTGAAAGGGGGGCATTGAAAAGGCGCTATCAGGCAAATCATTTTCACGATCTCAGGGGTCTGCCATTTCCCAAATACGATACCTTGCCTCTGAAAAGGTATAAGGCAAAATTTTATCCTGTCCAGACCTCCAGGGGATGTCCCTTCAGATGTGATTTTTGTGAAGTTGCACAATTATACGGATCCAAGTTCAGATTCAGGCCCATTGGTGAAGTTGTAGAGGAGATCAAGCGCGCCGGTGTGCACGGTATTCAATTTGTGGATGATAATTTTTCTGCTAATCGGAAGTATACCAAAGAACTTATGGAAAAATTGATACCCCTCCGGATCAAATGGACCTGCCTATGGACCGTTGAGGCGTCTCGTGACAAGGAATTTGTAAAACTGGCTAAACGATCCGGTTGTTTTCATATCAATATGGGAGTGGAATCCATCAGCCAGGAGAGCCTCAAGGAAACAGACAAAAGGCAAAATATTGTTGAGCATTACAAGGACGCCTTTCGGGTTCTTAATCAATACGGTATCTTTTACTCTCTTAATTTTATTTTCGGTTTTGACCACGATACAAAGGCCCTATTCGATGAAACGGTTTCATTCTGTATTCAAAACAAGGCTCCCATGGCCTTTTTCAGTGTGCTTTGTCCTCGCCTGGGAACCAAACGCTGGGATCGTCTGAAAGCGGAAGGGCGTCTGTTAAGAGAGGACCAGTCATTTTTTCGCGGGGAGACATGTGTGTTCAAGCCCAAAAACATGGAGCCTGACGAGCTTGAGCAGGGTGTGTGGAACACCTATCGACATTTCTATTCTTTCCCTTCCATTCTCAAGAGGGTTGCTTTTCAACCCAAAAAGGGCTACATGAACATACTTTTGAGCAACCTTTACTTCCTTTGGGCAGTGCGTCGCCATAAAAGCCCGCTCGATTATTATTAAAAAGATTGAGGTGGTCTTTTGGATAAGAGTGAAAAGAAAATCATGGGGCTCACTATCGGGTCCCATGGCCTGGTCCATTTGTTTGAGGGGGTCTTGCCTCCTTTGATCCCGCTTTTGATTGCAGAGTTCCATACGGATTACTTTCATCTGGGATTGGTCGTGACAGTATTCTCATACGCCTTTGGTTTGGGCTCTCTTCCGGCAGGTATCCTGGCAGATAGATTCGGGCCGCGACGACTTGTATCCATATATCTTTTTGGCGCGGGTGTCAGCGCCATCCTGGTTTGGCCCACCGGCTCCCTGTGGACCTACGCCTTCATGATGGGGGTCATAGGCATGTTCTGCAGCACCTACCATCCAGCCTCCAACACACTCATTTCACTCAATATGGCTAACAAGGGGAATGCCTTTGGCATGCATGGGATTGCCGGCAGTCTGGGTGTCGCAGCTGTTCCTGTTTTATCGGCATTTATCGGTTCGGTCTTCGGCTGGAGGGCACCACACGTTTTATGCGGTCTTATGGGAATCTTGTTGGGCATATATTCGCTGAGTGTTGCCGAACGTCGCGTTCAATCAATGGGGGAATCGGCCGGCCAGACCCAATCCAAAGGACTTGACCGGCAGTCATTTATTACAATTATTGTCTTTTTCCTTTCCACGACGGCCTTGGGCCTGACATATAAGGGTATCATGACCTTTTTGCCGACCTATATGGGAACAAGAGTAAACCTGACGATCATGAACCTGAATACCGTGACTCTCGGCGGCACGGTTGCAACACTGGCGCTGGCATCGGGGGCCGTGGGTCAGTATCTGGCAGGTCGTCTTGTGGATCGTCACAGTGCCGAGAGACTCTATTTAATTGCGGTTACCATAGGCATGATCAGCGTGTTTGTCATGTCTTTCAGTACAAATGCACTGCTGGTGATATCAGCGGTTATTTACGCCTTTTTCTATTTTTCTACACAACCCATGCAAAATTATTTGATCTCCCGGTACCTGCCGGAAAACCGGCACGGATTAGGCTACGGAATTCAATTTTTTCTCACCTTTGGTGTCGGGTCCACTGCCGCCGCCATATCCGGATATATCGCAGATCGATTGGGACTGGAGGCGGTCTTTCTATTCATGGGGCTCTGCTTTGTCATGTCGGTCATTATGGTCCTGCTCCTGGTATTTAGGGCAAGGCCTTCGAGGGCTTAGCGCTTTTCTTAAAATAGAATTCAAAGATCCTTTTTAAGCCAGTAAAAGGATAGGCTAAAGCACTCCAGTTTTACAAAAATGTCATTTTAATGGCTTTCTTCTTGCATTGTCGTAGGTTTCCATCTTTCATCCTTCTCCCCAGATGACGAGCCCCATAGCGTGGCGGCTTTCGGCGTCCGGATGATTGGGCGTTAGACGCACATTCAGCCCAAAGTGACCCACCTCTTCAAAACGGATGTCGCATTCGTATCTGTAGGTATTGTTTTCTTTGCCTTCCGCCGGCTTCATGACCGTGGTGAAGCTTTTCAAAAACTGATCCGACGGATCGATCGGTCCGTAGTAGGCCTCCGCCATGACATCTTCGGGAGCAAGCTCTCCCAGAAATATGTCCGCCTCGGCATGGTAGGATGTCCCTATCTCGATTTCGCTGAGCGAGGCCATTCGGATTTCTTTGATCTTTACGTTTGACCAGTTGTACATGATTTTTTCGCGCCAGGCGGCGAGGCCCTTGAGGCCCTCCCAATCCTTTTCAATGAGTTTTAATCGCCGCTTTGCCGAAGGCAAGTAAAAACGCGACCAGTATTCCGTGACCATCCTGTGGGTGTTGAACATGGGACAGAGCCTGTGCAGGGAGGTCTTCATCATTGCAAGCCAGCCCCTGGGCAGTCCATCGGGTCCCCTGTCGTAAAAAAGCGGTACGATATCTTTTTCAAGGATGTCATAGAGAATGCGGCTTTCCAGTTCATCCTGAAACTCATGATCGTCATACTTCTCTCCGCTTCCTATTGCCCAGCCGATATCAGGATCAAAGCCCTCATCCCACCACCCGTCCAGGACACTCATGTGGAGGGCACCATTGGCCACCGCTTTCATTCCGCTGGTACCACAGGCCTCCAGCGGGCGGCGAGGGGTGTTGAGCCAGACATCCACGCCCTGGACCATATACCGGGCAATTTCCATATCGTAGTCCTCCAAAAAGACAATATGGCGCCGCAGTTTTTCCTGATTGCTTATCTGTATCAGGTTTTTGATCAAGTCCTTTCCCATCTGATCCTGGGGATGGGCCTTGCCGGCAAATATCATTTGAACCGGAAATCTTTCATGTATCAAAAGCTGTTCCAGTCGCTGGAGGTCCTTTAGGATGAGGTAGGCCCTTTTATAGGGAGCAAATCGCCTTGCAAATCCGATTGTCAAGGTCTCTGAACTCAGAACCTCGTCTGCAATAGCCAGGTCCCTGTTGGAAACCCTCCTCCTTGTCATCTGTTCCTTGAGCCTCCTGCGGGAAAAGGCTACAAGCCTCTCCCGCCCCCGCTCGTGGGTCCTCCACAGTTCAGTGTTAGGGATCTTGTCTACCCTTTCCCAAACCATCACATTGTCCGGATCTTCAATCCATCGGGGGCCTAAGTAACGGGCATAATTTTCGGCCATTCCTTTGGATATCCATGAGGGAATATGGACTCCATTTGTGATATGTACTATGGGCAGGTCCGTTTCCGGAGTCTTTGGCCATATCCTTTGCCACATTTTCCGGCTCACACTTGCATGGAGACGGCTGACCCCGTTATTGCAATTGGACAGCCGCAAGGCCAGGACGGTCAAGCAGAATTCCTCGTCCTTATTTCTGGGGTCCTGCCTGCCGAAACCAAGCAGCACATCCATGCTGATTCCCAGAAACTTGGCAAAGGAATCGAAATAGGTTCGAATCAGATCGGGATGAAACATATCGTTGCCTGCCGGCACTGGGGTATGTGTGGTGAAGACACCGGTGGCCCTGACAAATTCAACCGCTTCATTAAAGCGGAGACCGTGATCATGTATGAGAACCCGAATCCTTTCGAAAACGGCAAAGGCCGAGTGTCCTTCGTTCATATGATACACGGCAGGATCCATTCCCAGTGCCATAAGCATCCTCACACCGCCGACACCCAAGATGATCTCCTGGCGAATCCTCATCTCCCGGTCACCGCCGTACAGTTCGGATGTAATACTCCCGGCGGATTGGGAATTCTCCGCAAGGTTGGTGTCGAGGAGGTACAAACGGGTTCTGCCGATGTTCACTCGCCAGGCCTGAATCCAGACCTCCTCTCCTTTAAGATCCACTGAGACCTTTACCAGGTTTCCCTTATCGTCCCTTACCCGTTCCACGGGCATACTGGTGAACCGGTTGACGGGATACGTCTCCATCTGCCAGCCGTCCTGGGTGAGATACTGTCTGAAATAGCCTTTCTGGTATGCCAGTGAAATACCGACAATTGGAAGATTGAGGTCGCTGGCGGATTTGAGATGGTCCCCTGACAAAATGCCCAGGCCCCCCGAATAAATGGGCAGACACTCTGCCACACCGCATTCCGCAGTAAAATAGGCCACCGTAAACGGAGGATCTTTTTCGCCAAAGACCTCTTTCCCCGGTTTCTTGGACATGTACAGATCAAATTCCTCCTTGACCCTTTCCATATGGGCGATAAACCCTTCGTCA
>CAZIXY010000106.1:0-10300 GCA_964543315.1 uncultured Desulfobacteraceae bacterium
ACTTTTTCTGAGAAGATAGCTTTTTCTTGAAGATACGTCTCATTCCGGGTTTTACGACCCAAAAAATAAGGAAGGAGTCGCCTTAAGAGAAAAAATCGCCATAACAAATATAGAGCGCGCAAATGACTACATAGCGGATAAGGGGCAGGTAGCCATACTCGACGCAACGAATGTAAGCCTTAAGAGAAGAAAAAAGACTACAAGCCTGCTGGAGAATCATACCCTCCTCTTTATCGAATGTGTCAACAATCATGAGGAAATACTGGAGGCCAGTATATTAAGGAAGATAAAGCTCCCGGAATTCAAACACCTGAAAAGAAAAGAAGCGATTCAGACATTTAAAGAACGGATACAATACTACGAGAGCATTTACAGGCCCCTTAAAAATGAGAAAAATTTTGTAAAGCTCGATTCCTTCAACAATCTGATCCTGGGAGAAGAAATCCAGGATGATCTGCCTTACTATGACCGGATCAGGGACTTTTTGGTAACCGATACGGTCAAAAACCTGTTCCTGATAAGACATGGTGAGACAACTTTCAATCTGGAAAACAGGATCGGCGGGGATTCCCCTTTAACGGAAAACGGAAAGGCACAGGCCAGAGCCCTTGCGGCATATTTCAGCGATAAAAAAATCCCTTACATCTTTACAAGCCGGAAAAAAAGGTGCCTACAAACAGCCAGCCCTATCAAGCAATTGCAGCAAAACTGCACCATTATACCTCTATCAGAATTCAATGAGATTGATGCCGGGGTCTGTGAATGCATGAGCTATGAAGAAATCCGCGAACAAATGCCGCATGTCTATTCCGCGAGAAAGGCTGACAAGTACAACTATATATACCCGAAGGGCGAAGGGTATATCTCAATGAAAAAACGGGTTGAAGCCGGTATAAGAAAGGCGCTGTACCTGAGCACCGATTCAGATAATATTATGATAATCGGGCATAGGGCAGTGAACAGGATGATCCTTTCTCACTTTCTCTATCGCAGGAAAGAGGATGTCCCCTATGTTTATATTCCCCAGGATAAATTCTACCACATTATAACAGCCCAGGATAAAAAGCTTTTTCAGCTCAAAAAATATTGAATCTCTTTACTTCAAAAACCGCCTGATCAGTGCGTAGGACTGAGAAATCACAACAGGTGCCATCCACAGCAACCCTTTATAGCCGTGTTTCTCCAGAGAAACCGCCATGTTTACGATGTAGGTGACCGGTTCCATGACCAATGTCAGGAAACACACAATCAATAAGGCGGCTATTTCAAATTCATGACGTTTTTCACTGAGATACTCGTCTTCGAAATCCCTAAAAACGGGCTTGATAAGCGCGGTTATATGGATTATTGCGGTGCCGCCTACGAACCCGAAAAAGGCCGCTTTGGCTGCCTTTTTTATTTTATTCCCAAAATTCCCTTGCATCTCATCTCCATCAATAGGTCCCGAGTGTTTCTTCCCAGAAATACCTTACCATAATAGAGAAATGCTTTCTGCCGTCAAAACAAAAAAGGACTCGAGGAAACTCCCCAAAGCCCTTTTAAATGCTGGCGCGCCTGGGGTGATTCGAACACCCGACCTGCGGATTAGAAGTCCGCTGCTCTATCCAGCTGAGCTACAGGCGCACATTATATGATTTTATTATATAATTTTACAAAAAGTTCATTAAAAAACTGGCCCTTTACAAACTTTTACTCTTTTTCAGGACCAAATTTATGCAAAAAATATAAAATATTTAATATTTTCGTTCAATTGAGACTATTTCAGGAAATTATGATGATCCGTTGCTCAAGACATTGTCCCGACCATTGAGAACCTGCTGCAGGACCACGTTGATATTATCCTCCAGCTGGCCCATAACATATGTGAGTGTCTTGAGATGAATCAGGGTTTTTCTGCATTTCTCCTGGTAGGGTAGATTTAATGAAGGGTTTTCGAGGACATGAATAACCCGATCGAGAAAAATCGCATCAAGGCGATCTGTTTCCATATAAATGAGATCAACCCATTCTTTTTTCAATGCCTCGGGCATCCCGTTGTATCCGGCAAGGATTTCAGGTTCCTTGCCCAAATAGAGGGATTCTTTCATTTGCTCTATGGCTGACCGGACAATATCTTCCTGGTCCGAACCGACAGCTTTTTCGCGAAGCAGTTTTTCCCACCTCTCCTCAACCTGCATCCGTACCCAGTTTTCGCCATGCTCAGGAGGCAGAAAAAGATCCAGGAATTTGTTCTGCACATCCAGAAGGTCCTTTCCAAGTTGATTTGTGCTTTCGCCCATATCTTTAAGCACCCTGTTTAATGCATGGACAGCCTCCTGTTTTATTCCTTTCTTATCTGAATTCTTGAGCAACACACTCTCCCATTGCTCTCTCAGCGATCCGAGCTCCAATTTAATGAGAGAAAAAATCAAACCGGATTTGGTAATGGCGTTACGCAGAGAGTCAGCAAGTATATTACAGGAGTTTAGTTTGTCTTCAGCAAGTTGATGCATGACTTCAACCGACTGCTGTCTCAATTGATAGGAAAGGAGTTCCGTGCCCAGGGAACGTGAAAGCCTCTTGATAAACTTGGCCTCCGGACTGCCGACTTTGATGGTGTTGGGCTGGAAATGGATTTTTATGACAGCCACCACTTCATATTCAGTATTTTCCCACAGTGTGTCGCCCTCGAAGTTCTTTGGATATTCCGGGCTTGGCCCGTTCGCAAGATATAAATCCTGCTTGTGTAAAAGGACCGGCTCCATGTGGTGATAATCCTCCGTCATACCTTCCATCTGGAGCCTTACACTTCTATTATCTTTTGAGGGATCTTCCGATGTCCAGCTCTTCTGCCTTTCAACGCACCATGCCATGGCTTCCTTAGGGCGCTCAGGTTCATCCCTGTATTCAATCCACGGCCTCCCGGGAGGATTATATTCTGATTTTTCAGGAAGGCCCCAGGATATATTTTTTCGCTCATCATCGATAATGCCGGAGGTGATCCTTCTGGCCACCATTTGAGGTGGTTTGCCTATTCGATATACGGTCCCCTTAAAGGCGTTGGGAAGACAGAAAAGGATAGTCTCGATTATTTCCTTGCAGGCCTGTTCCAAGATGGCGTTGTCTACTTTTATTGCCAAACCAAAATTCCCCAAGTTTTCTTCTTTAACAGGAAAATTAGATGTCGTAGTTTATATATTTTTTGACCTTTGTCAACAAGAATTGAACTTCCTTGACATTCAACAAACAGAATGCCAAATAAAAGACATGGAGGAGCAAGGAATTCACATAGAATACTGGCCTAAATTGAAAAATCCTGTCCTTATTTCCGGCTTTGAAGGCTGGGGAAATGCTCTGGATATCTCCAGTTCAATGGTCTCGTACATGATAAGAAGGCTCAAAGCGGAGTGTTTTGCCAGGCTAAACCCTGACCTGTTTTACCGTTACGATGAAAACCGCCCTATCGTGAATATTGAAGAGGGAGCACTTAAAACCGTTTCGTCACCCGGAGGCTCTTTCTATTGCGTGGAAACGAGTCCAAGCGGTAAAGGTATAGTCATACTGAAAGCCAATGAGCCAAGCCTTAGGTGGATGCAATTTGCGGACGATCTTTTTTCCTTTTGCCGAAAGTTGGAAATCAGGACTATTATTACCCTCGGCAGCATGTACGACAACGTGCTCCATTCTGACAGGATTATTTCAGTAATCGCATCAAATAATGAGCATTCCATGGTATTGAAAGAAAAAAACGTCATTCCGATCAACTACCGGGGACCGAGTGCAATTCATTCCACTATCCATTCTGAGGGCCAGAAGCGAGGTTTTGAATGCATAAGCCTTTGGTGTCATTGCCCCTATTACCTACAGGGAGCAACGCACTTCGGGCTTTTATCCCATCTGGGTGCCCTGCTATCCTCTTTGGGGGGATTTGAAATGGACAGGGAGGAACTTGACGTGAGTTGGAAAGAACTCAATAAACAGATTCAAGGGCTGATAGAAAAGAATCCCGAGCTGCAGGACATGATCAACGAGCTCAGAAAGGCAAAAATAAGGGGTTCTTGGGCGAGCATGAAGGAATCAGAACAAAAAAATGGCAAGGTCATTCAGATAGCAGACTTTCTGAAACCGAAGTAATCAGTTCAGGTAAGGCCTCCTCCCGCCTTCTTTTTTACTGTCTCCACCAATCCCGAAATAATCTCACCCGCACTCCCCTGCAAAAAAATATCCGTCAAACTGTCTGTCAGGTGGGTCCTTTCCTTGTTTATTTCAATAACCCTTGCACCGTTTCTTTTAGCTATGGAAGGGATCATGTTTGCCGGGGATACGACCGCTGAGGTTCCAGCGACCAGTAATGCCCGGGCCGACGAGGCAAGTTGAAAGGATTTGTTCATGGCCTCCTGAGGAATGGGTTCACCAAAAAAAACGACGTCCGGCTTCAAGATCATTTTGCATTCACATCTTGGGGGATGCTCGGAGCGCTTCTCCTCGGCAGAATATGACTTTCCGCACCACAGGCAGGAAAGGCTGCTCGAGTTTCCGTGATACTCAACGACATTTTTGGATCCGCCGGCCTGGTGCAAATTGTCGACATTCTGCGTGATAATGTAGTGGAGGTACCCCAGCTTTTCCAGTTCACCCATACCGATGTGCGCGGAGTTGGGTTCAGCCCCGCTTACTATTTTATCCATCTCCCTCAACATTTCCCAGACCTTCTCGGGATCGGATCTGAAGGAGTCGATGCTTGCATACTCCGCCGGATCATATTTTGACCATAAGCCGCCCGCGCTCCTAAAATCAGGAATCCCTGACTCCACGGAAATGCCTGCCCCTGTTAGCGCGATTGTCAGTTCAGATTTGACAATAATATCCGCCGCTGCATCAATGAGCTTTTCCATTTTACAGTCCCCTTATTCTCGAGTCCACGGCCTCGCCCCACATTCGAACTAATGAAATTCACATCTTGTTAAGATCCACTATCTCCGCCGTCTGATTGTCAAGGTCGGCCAGCGCAATCGTTGATTTTCCGTACAGCCACCCCCCGCACTCTCCTGGGTTAACAACAAGGGTTCTGCCTTCTTGCCTTATTTCCGCCTGATGGGTGTGGCCGTATATAATTAGAAAAAAGTCCTGTGAGGAGATAAGTGCTTCCAGTGTCTCAAAGCAGTGACCGAGGAGGACATTTTTTCCGCCATATGCCCCGATGCTTGGCGAATCTACGATTTTCCCCTGTGCCATCCTGTCCAGGGCAATTTTATCTCCATCATTATTTCCCCACACGCCCAAAAATTCGCATTCCAAGGACATAAAAGGCTTTACCGCAAAAGGAGCCACGTAATCCCCGGCATGTAAAACTCTGTCAACGTTCTCTTCGTTGAAGATCTCTACAGCCTTTTTCACCATAGGCACATTATCGTGGGTATCCGATATCAGTCCAAGCTTCACCGTCTATCACCATCTTTTAAGATATATTTCGCAGCTCTGGCTATATGGGCTCGAAAAGCATCTTGCTGTTGCTGTTATCATAGAGCTTAAGCCGGGCATCGAGGCTTTTCTGCTCACCAAAAATATTTGTGAGCTTAACCTGCCCGTCCTCAAATTCTACCATGTCGACGCTTTCAAGGATTTTTTCTTCCTTGCCGTCTTTTAGGATATAAGCATGGGCTTCACACATCCCGGACCCCCCTATCAAAATCTTGAAATATTGTTATGGCCAAAATTCACCTCAAACCTTCAAGGTACCATGATGCTGAATGCTTGATTCCCTATGCTGGACAGACAAGAAAAAAGCATTCCTTTTTTTTACGCAGTATCCAAAGGCCAGCATCCAGTATCTTTTAATATCTGCACACAATGTACTTGCAAAATTTTAAACAAAAGTTCAGATCTTTTTCTATATAAATAAACGGTTACAGGGCCTTCAGGGCCTTTCGAAGACAATCGGTGCTTTCAGATGTGAGTGATATCATCTCCCGCACCTGTTCCGCACTCTCTTTTTTCCCTGCCTCTTCCAGTTGCTCGGCAAACATCTCATATTCTTCCTGGTGATGATCATTGTGCGTGATCCAGTGTTCCAACCTGATTGTTGCCTTTTCATTAAAATCCATAAGCAAACCCTCCCGCTTTTATTCTCTATTGAGTGTGACAACAAGGTTAGGAAATGTCATTTGGCTTGTCAATTCATTTTGGAAATGTGGTATTAAAAGGCCGAAACAAAAAATAGAAGTCTAAAAACTATTGACTGTATTTATCCATAAAGTTAAGATCGATTCGTTTTTATGGTTTCATTTTTTTCTCGTTCTTTCTTAACCCTCAGATTCCTATGAGGATCAGCGACTTTTAATCAAAACACAATAGCGGAGGGATGAATATGGATGATATTCTAAAAGGGAAGAGAGTTCTCGTCGTCGATGACGAGCCTGATATTCTTGAGACACTGACTGAAATGCTCGATATGTGCTATACCGACACGGCCCCTAACTTCGAGACAGCTCAGAAATTCCTATTAAAGAATAAATATGATGTTGCTATCTTTGATATTATGGGTGTTAAAGGATACGATCTCCTGAAATTAGCAAATCAGAAGGGTGTCCCCGCCTTAATGCTTACTGCCCATGCCCTTAGTCCCGACAACCTGGTTAAATCCATAAAGGGTGGCGCACACTCTTATGTTCCTAAAGACAAAATATCTGAAATCACGACCTTCCTGGCAGAAATATTGGAGTCCAGGGAGAAAGGTATAGAAAAGCCGGGGACCTGGTTTGCCAGGCTCAAACCATTTTTTGACAAAAAATTCGGATCTGACTGGAGAAAAGAGCATAAAGATTTCTGGAAAGATTTCGATGAGGCATATAGAGTAACAAAAGAAGAAATTGAAGATATAATGTAATTTATCTGCTCATAACCGTAACTCCCTGCAACACTGAATTCGGAAAACGGCCGGGTGGCGCTCATTTTCCATTTTCAGAGGTGCAGGTGTTTTAAATCCTTCATGAAACTAAATTTTTAACGGAACCTCCACCAAAAATTTTGCCCCCATACCCTCGTCGCTCTCAAGATACAACTTGCCACCCATATCCTCCACCAGCACCATCACCCCGGCAAGGCCAAGACCATGCCCTCGGATGGAACATGTGTCTGTTGCGCTCATCTGAAAATAGCTCTCAAAAATCTTTTTGTGGTATGTTGCGGGAATACCTTCGCCATCATCTTTTACGGAAAAAACAATACATTCATCGTTTTTAGCAACCTCCAATTCCACACTGTTTTTACGATATTTCAGGGCATTACTCAGTAGATTTCTCAGGATCTGGGTCATTTTTCCCGCATCCATGGAAAATTCCTGGCACCAGAGATTGTCATCAACAATAAGAATAAGCCCCTTTTCATTTAACGCCTTTCTTAAAGACACAAGGCGATTGCAGCGCTTTATCTCTTCCGAGGCGGCTGAATCAATGAGATCAAAAATTTCCACCAGTGCCTGTTCTACCAGGCTTGAAAGTGTAAAATTGGTCAGGTTGACTATTCCTTCTCTGGATCTTCCCAGCTCAAGGGCATCGTTAACCAGCATCTGAGTGACTTTGGTATTCCGCAACGTTCTCAGCAGAACCTTTTCCTGTTTCTCGGTAACAGGCCCATATTTCTCCTGCTTTTTTAGCAAGGCTGTAATCCCGGCATCAATGACCGCCAGTGGTACCTTCAAATCATGAATAAGAAGATCCAGCTTAATCCTTTCACGACGCATTAACGGTTCCCTTTCATTTTTCTGATTTTTGTTCATCCCGCTTGAATCACATACCGGTTCCTTTTCCGTTTCGACTACGGGCTGTGGAGAACCGTCCGATTTGTTCCCGGTACTTCGGAATTTATTAATGAGCTTTGAAAAAACCAACCTAATCAGTCCCTTCCCTGATTTCCGGGTTTCCTAATACAACAATGTTTTCCGATCAATAAAAATATCTCTAAAACCTATTTCATATCCCGGGCAAATCCTGTCCGAACGTATTTACTTGGCTCTTAAAATATCAACCTTGGCCTATGGGTTTTATCCACCTCGTTCCTGGAAGTTTTATCCATATCTATCGGGATAATCGAACGCACCAATTTCCGCTAATTGTTCTTTTCATAAACCTAAGTTTTTGCGGCCTTCCTATATCCGTATCTTTCAAATATTGTTTCTGTCAAGGATTATCCCAAAAAAATTATCCCAACATACCCAACAAAGCTGTCGTCAGGTCGAATGTCATAGCTGGTCGAATATATTATTTTTTCTCCCTTTTTGGCACCTAACTCTTTTGCAGCGGCAATAGCGGCACCGGCGGCACCGGAACAACACGCGCTTTTGCTCCTTATCGCCTCGTTAATAACCCCTCCCCCGTCCATCTCCAGCATCAGATCCACAACTTTCTTGTCGTTCACATCTTTTACCCACCTAACGGCTTTGTCGCCCGATCCCTTTGGATTAAAACCATAATTGTAACCGTAGTGAGTGAGGTCAGTGGAACCAAGAACAATGGTATTCCGGCCAATACTCTTTGATATTTCGACGGCACGCCTTCCAATGTCAAGGGAAGAAGACTTGGGAGGAACACCAACGGGCACAATGTTTATTTCTGGAAAAAAATACTTCAAGAACGGCAGTTGCAATTCAATGGTGTTGTCAGGTTCATAATTGGATGCTGTTTCAATCGTGAAGGGAAATTCGGCTGTTAGATTTGCCGCAAGCTCTGAGTCTATTTCCAGTTCTCCAAGAGGCGTTTTCCAGCTACCTTCTTTCATTATGAAATTGTCACTACCTGAATGCAGATGCCTGCCGAATATAAAACAGGTATCAGGCTTATTCTTAGAGTTCAGGCATTTGACAACATTGCATGCGATTTTGCCTGAAAAAAACCACCCGGCATGAGGGACAATACCCCCCACGACATTTTCACCAATGCCCGGGCATGGAAGGCTTTCTTCTAAAAACTCTTCAATAATGTCCCGACAATCCCCTTCTCTGCCCGGATACCAGGAACCCGCAAAATCAGCCCTTCTAACATCCATAAGTCACACCCCCCTTCTATTTGACGTTTCCTGTTGATAAGAATGTGAAACACCGGTTTACAGTCAATAGTGAGACTCTCTTTTTTCGTCCTTGCCGTGACAACTATTTACTGGTATGTAATCCCAGACGAGAACTTCATTCAATGACCAGGGAACCCTATGCACTTTAATATCGCGGAATGGATTGTTAGAATCCCGGTTTTATTGTTTGCCATTACCATACACGAATACGCGCATGGCAGGGCAGCCCTATGGCTGGGGGATCCGACAGCTAAAAATTTGGGCCGGCTCTCCTTCAATCCCCTGCCTCATATTGACCCTTTCGGGGCAATCTGTCTTTTCCTCTTTAACTTCGGATGGGCAAAACCTGTTCCTGTAGACCCCAGGTATTTCAAAAACATCAGGAAAGGCATCATTTTTATGTCACTTTGTGGTCCCCTTGCAAATCTTTCCGCAGCTTTTCTCGCAGGGATTTTGATCCGGTTCCTCCTTTTGCCCTATGAAGTCTATTTAAAGGCACTGGTTTACCTTATTCTCATGAACCTCGGCCTCGGCCTATTTAACCTCCTGCCATTACCACCGCTTGACGGATCACACGTTCTGGAAAATATGCTGCCTCCGAATGCCGCCAACAAGTACCGGGAAATAGGCAGGTACGGTCCTATAGTTTTGATCGGGATAATACTGCTCGATAATTTTGCCCGTGCCGGCATCCTTAACAAAATATTAATCACCCCCATGTTTTATCTTGCACACCTTTTCGCCGGTGACAATCTTATTCGTATAATCAACATACTTGGATAAGACATCCGGTAACAGTTCGGCCTCCAAAAAGGTCATCCTATGCGGCTTTTGAAAAGAGACACCACTGCCCCCTTTAAAACATTAAGGCGCAAGTTTACCCGCCGTTCGGTAGGCAAAGGCATGGGGCTCTTTGGAAGGACTCATCTTCCGGATCAAATCTCCTCTACCCATTGCCGCGGCCCGACTCGCGGTCTGCGGTACAACGGCCTAATGGAATCCCAATCTTTCTGTTCCAGCAGACTGCAGCTAGGGCCGCTTAGCAACTAGGAGTAGATGTGTCCTGAAAAGAGTACCATGCCGAGCCGTAATTCTTTGAAGTTTACCGTTAAGGCGTTTATTTGACAAGACGGAAATACCCTTCATCTGCCAAAAAAAATGGGCCAAACCGAAAAAAAGTTTGGCCCAATTTAATGTTATCCTTGGTGCCTGGGACGAGAATCGAACTCGTACAGAGACTTAGCTCCGAGGGATTTTA
>CAZIXY010000107.1:0-10251 GCA_964543315.1 uncultured Desulfobacteraceae bacterium
GTATTAGGCGAAGGTTACCGAAACCTCCGCCTAGAAGGTAAAGAAGGGCGTTAAAGCCCCGTCCTTGAGCTGGATTCTTTACTTCCCCTTGAATTTAGGAGGTTTTTTGTCCAGAAAGGCGTTGACGCCCTCTTGATGATCTTCGGTATAGGTGGTCAGCACAAACTGGTCCGCATCCATATAGATACCTGTCCGGTCAAGGGCACCTGTTATACTGTTTATGGCCTGCTTTGTCATTGAAACGGGAATTGCCGGTTTTTCCAGAATTTTATCAGCCATGGCCTCAGCTGTTTCAATGCTTGACCCGGACGGAACCACCTGTTCCGCAAGGCCCCATTTCAAACATTTTTGGGCTGGAACCTGTTCGGCCAACAGGATCATCTCCTTGGCCTTGGCGGGACCGATAAGATGGATCAGTCTCGGGATGGACCCCCAGCTGTAATTCAGCCCGAGGTTTATCTCGGGGATGCGCAAAAACGCAGATTGACCCATTACTCGAAAATCACAACTGATTACAAGGGATACACCGCCGCCGATGCAAAATCCTTCGATTGCGGCGATTGTGATCTGCCCTGTGTCTTCCCAGGCCTGGCAGGCACGAGGACCCAGTGCGACGAGTTCACGGCGCTCGGCCATATTGCCGGATGACATTTCCTTGACTTCAGGGTCCTTGAGGTCCAGTCCGGCGCTGAACATGGTAGAACCTCCCGTCAGGAGGATCACACGAATGGCCGGGTCATCCTTGAGCTCTGCGGCTGCCCGCCTCAGTTCTTTGAGCATGCGTACCGACATGGTATTTAAGACTTCTGGACGGTTCAGGGTTACTTTCGCAAGGGCCCCATCTCTTTCAACCATCAGGTCGCGGTATTCCATAGGGAAGACTCCTTAGTATCTTAAGAGGCTGTCGGAAAACGCCCATCTGCCGCGTTACCCTCATCCCTCGTCACTGAGGCGTACTTCTATGTACGCCTCATTCCTCGGGATTTTGTCCCGCCTTTAAGGCGCGCGACGGCAATTTTCCATCAGCCTCTCAGAATCCGGTTTTTCGACAGTCTCTAAAGTATTTAAGGATTTATCCTTTGAGACGGAGTATAAGTTATAAGACCGTGTTAATCAAGTTGCTAAAAATTGATCTTTGACGTTTAATCTTTTTAGAAACTCCCGGATCATGGGTTTCTGCCGGGATGACGTTTTGTGACAAAATCTCCAAATGGCTGATATTAGAAGGATTCAAGCAAAATCCAGGGGGGACCATGGAAGATTACGTAAAAGTAGCGACTCTGGAAAACGATATTGAGGCCGCTTTGGTGGAGTCCGTACTCACTGAAAGGGATATTCCCCACCGTATGAGATCCTATTATGATACGGCTTTTGACGGGCTGTTTCAGACTCAAAAAGGATGGGGTTATGTCAGTGTTCCCAGGTCCCGCGAGGAGGAGGTTAAAGAGATTATTTCCGATTTGAGAAAACAGGTCGGCGGTTCTTCTTATTGACACAAAAGCCCTATTTGCCTACAATCCGTCGCGGAATAGCGAAAAGTTTTATTGATTAAAAAAGGGAACCTTATTCTGAAAATGTTGGAAAACAATACAACAAAAAAAATATTGGTCGTTGAAGATGAAGAAATGATAAGGGATTCATTAGCGGAAGTCGTATCTTCACTTTTTGATTTTGAGGTAGACACGGCTTCCGACGGATCAGTCGCTCTGGAGATGATCCATAATGACATTGAAAGGTACGGAATCGTCCTGACCGATCTTAAAATGCCTAATCTTGGCGGTATGGAATTGATAAATGAGGCAAAGAATCTCAACCAGGACATTGTATTTGTCGTGATTACGGGATTTGCTACAAGAGACAATGCCGTTTCCGCATTAAAGAAGGGCGCCTATGATTTTGTGCAAAAGCCGTTTGAATTGGACGAACTGACCGCTGTCTTGAAAAGGGCCGTGGAACACCATCTTTTGATTGAAGTGAAGCGCAATTACCAGAGAGACCTGGAAAGCCTGGTCAGAAAACGAACCAGCCAGTTGCAATCCCTGAACGATGACCTTCGAAGCCTGCTTGCACTCGAGCAGAAAGTCAACAAAATGATGGTATTCGATGCGCGGGTAAAAGAGTACCAGGACAATATTTTGTCGCGTTTCAAACCGGATACGGCGATTCTTGTCCTGTACGACAACCTGAACGACTCCTTTAAGAAACCATGGGTATTCACCAGAGATTCTGCAAAAGTCAATCTTTCTGAAGATGATTCCTTGTTATCCAATCAGAAGTTCTATTGCGAGAAGAACGGCCACAAAGAAGATACTGATGAAAAAATTCGCCTGAATCCAAATGATTTTTCGTTTTTTTTCAGTCGGTTGGAACATGAGGTCTTTTTGGGCTATTTCTATCTGGGCTTTGAAAAAAATATTTCATCTGAGCTCGAAAACGCGCTGAAAATTTATGCCTCAAGTCTTGAAACCATGTTCTACGGCAACTACCTTGTCAAATTTCACCAGCGAGAGATGGAAACCATGTTTCTTTCCGGCATAAAGACCATTTCCGATACTGTGGAAGCCAACAGCCCGTTTACGCGCAAGCACAGTGACAGGGTTGTCAAGATTGGTGAAATGCTGGCGAACAAACTTGGGTTTTCGTATGAACGAAAATATACTCTCAAGATTGCCTGTATATTGCATGACATCGGGAAGGTGGGAGTCGAAAACCGAATCCTTAACAAATCGGGAGAGCTGAATAGGGAAGAAAAGGAGATCCTGCAACAGCATCCTGTTGTGGGAGCCGGTATTGTAAAGGGATTGTACGGTTTTAAGATAGACTATATGATTCGAAGCCACCACGAACGATGGGATGGTAATGGGTATCCGGACGGATTGAAAGGAGAGGAGATTCCCCTGGAATCCAGAATTATTTCAATAGCCGATGCATTTGATGCGATGGGTTTTGCACGGCCCTATAGGGAAGGTGGGCCCCTCTCGAGAGTGATCTCCGAGCTTAAGGAAAATGCAGGCACTCAGTTTGATCCGGAACTTGTTGATATATTCGTCGCATGGCTTGGAGAGCACCCGGACATATTAGAGAAGATTGAATTTGTAGATAAGGTCGGCTGAAATCCCCATAGCCGAAATAAGAAATATTACAGGCGAGCCCCTCGGCCTTTGATGTCACACCTTATACATTCTACCAAGGAGTTGATTTTTAAATTTTTCCCCGCCAGAAAGATAACAAAGAAGTATGTGCCGTCCGATCCTTCTATGTAGCCTGCCTGTGTCCTGATACCCCTGAGACTGCCGGTTTTAAAAAATAAGTTATCTTTCTTCGTTAGCATGTGTCGATAAGGCTCGAATCGCTTCAGGATAGTCAGCATATCCAGGGCTGAAACACGGTTCCTTCTCGAGATCCCGGACCCCTCAACAACGTTTATGTCTTTCAGGGCCAGTTCTTTTTCGGCATAGCTATGAACGACGCGGACCCCTTTGGACAAGGTGCCTGGCGGACGATACACCCGTGCGCCCAGGGCAATAGTGATCTGGTTGGCGATAAAATTGCTTGAGAATTCAAGCATTTTTTTCAATACCCCCTCCAGTGTGAACCTGGACCGGAATGAAAGAATGAGCTTGTCTTCAGGTCCCGCGGTGCCCAAGCCAATTTTTCCTTTGAACTTTATACCTCTTAGTTTCAAGAAGTATATCAAAAGTTCTCCCGCATAATGCGCCGCGTCTTTTGGATCATGGGAAAAGGTATAGCGCCCTTTTTTAAGTCCAAGGGAAAGGATTTTTTTCCGGGAATATGGAATTATAGGAGTTTGTTTTTCTGCCGACACTATCCGGCCTTGTTTATCCCGGTCGAAAAATACCGTATTGAAATTGGCACACAAGGCCCCTACCGGTGCGTCATAGGGATTGGTCGAGCGATTGCGGCCGGGGATTATTATAGGGTGTGAGAAATAGGTGGTATCAAGTATTAAATTATTGACATTTCTGACCCTGTTTGCCAGGATCCCAGCGATTTCCTGCCACACCTCCGATATCAAGAGGGGATCTCCATAGGCCTTGATTTTCAGATTCTGCCCTGAATCCACGTAAAACTCGGTCAGGAACCTGTAGCGCAGTCCCAGGTGATGAATTGCGGCAAGGGAGGTGAGAAGCTTGAGTGTGGATGCGGGGACAAATTTTCTCGTCTCATTTTTCATTGCAAGGATTCTTCCGTCAGGTGCTGCTATAACAATAGAATCCTGTGTAGAGATCCCGTCCAGGCAGGGCAGATCCTTTTGTGCGCCGGTTATGGCGGGATGAAACAGGAGCAGTGTGGATAGGATAATTAAAGCTCTTAGTGACTGCCGGAATGATTTCAGGCTGATGGATTTCGATTGATGATTATGCCTTTCAGTTTTCAATATAACCCATCCTCAAAGGTATGCGGCCCGCTGCTCCTCGTCCGCCCAGACTTCCTTTTTGAACTTCTTGATATCCTCTTGGTATTTGAGGATACATCCCAAGGTCTCAACGACGATTTTTTCGTCCAGATGCTGTCTGTGCATTGCCATAAGGGCCTGTGCCCAGTCCAATGTCTCCGAGATTCCCGGCTTTTTCAGGAAATCCACAGTCCTGATTTCCTGCATGAAGCGGGCAACCTTTTTTGAGAAACCTGACTCTATGCCGGGGAGCCGGGACATGATAATCCTGTATTCTTTTTCAAAGCTGGGATATTCAATCCAGTGATAAAGGCATCTTCTTTTGAGGGCGTCGTGAACATCCCTGGTACGGTTCGAGGTCACCACTACCATGGGCCTGTTTTCCGCCCTCAGGGTACCGATTTCAGGGATTGTAATCTGGAAATCGGATAAAACTTCAAGTAAAAACGCCTCAAACTCTTCGTCTGAACGGTCAATTTCATCTATAAGCAAGACCGGTGCCTTTTCCTCAGACCTCATAATCGCCTCAAGCAAAGGGCGTCTTATCAAAAACTTCCGACTATAGATTGTTTTTTCAATATCTCTCTTCTCCTTTGCACCCTGTTCCTCGAGCCTTATGTGCAAAAGCTGTTTCGGATAATTCCAGTCATAAAGGGAAGTAGAGGCATCAAGCCCTTCATAACACTGGAGACGAATAAGCTCCGTATTGAATAGCTTTGCCATCACGATGGCCACTTCGGTCTTACCTACCCCGGGTTCTCCTTCAAGAAAAATAGGTTTTTCAAGGCGGTTTGCCAGGTACAGGACGGTGGCAAGGGCTCGATCAGCGACATAATAGGCCTTCTCCAGATCTGAAACAACCTGTTCAATGGATTCAAAATGATGAACGCTCACTGCTTATCTCCTTTCCGTGCCATTACATATCCCAAAATATCCAAATTGAAAACAAATTTTCTTTATGGTATAGATTCTCGGAAAAAATTGGTAACGTTCAAAATTGTATGCATGGGATATTAATTCATCCGATTTCCGTGTATGGGTCCTTAACTGTGGTGCCTAAGAATCCGGATAGATCTTGTCAAAGCGAAGGGTATGGGGCTCTTTTTTCAGAATCGACTCTGCCGGAACGCTGGACCTGGCAAAGCTGCAAACCAGGGCGGGCGGAGGGCTGCCCGGGTTTATGCCATGTTCTGTATCCTGGGCGTGAAGCACAGCAAGCTACCCGCCCGCCTCAGGTAGCAGGGTCATGTACAATCCGGCAACCAATTTTTCGATTCCTGAAAAAAGAGTCCCATGCCCTTCAAGATGCATACACTTTTGAACGTTACTAAAAAATTTGATATACGGGGAGAACAATTTGCGACCAAAGCCTCAAGCCAACGAAACCTCAAATGTTCCGAGAAATGATGTGAAACACGTAAAAAAAACCTCTGACACGGAAGCCCTCCAGGTCCGGTTGACTGAACTGGAAGAAAGGGCTGCTGAAAAAATGATTCATATCCATTATGATATGCTTGAAGCGGCAGGACTCAGGCTTAAGGACGGAATGTGTAAAATAAACGGAGAAGGCCACATCTTTATTGACAAACGAAAAAAAACATCTGAAAAAATAGACCTTCTTGAGAGTTGCCTTAATAAACTTCTTCAGGAAGATATCACCTGACCATTGACTGTTCGTTCTCAGGAGTTCTTATTTACTTGGCAACTTCACCTATATCCTCAGAAAGCACAGACAACCCCGGACTTGCGGGGAAAGTTATACGGTTCACGGATTTTCTCAAGGGACGAGGGTTCCGAGTTTTTCAGAGCAGTGTACATGACTCCCTTCGCGGCCTGGAAGAGATCGATATTTTAGAAAGAAGGGATGTCCTTGCTGTTCTCCGGGCAAATCTGGCCACCAACGATCTTGAATGGTCCCAGTTCAAGAGTCTTTTTGATGAATTCTGGGGCCGATCCTATCGAAAACCTGCAAAGGTAAAAAGCCTTTCCCGCAGACGCAAGGTCGCGAGAGAAAAGGCGGACTCGAAGGTACTTCAGGACACTCACACAGGACAATCGTCCGAATTGGATTTGAACGAAAGAAAAGAATGGCTTGAGGGTGTCGCCTACAGTCCCGTATCAAAAGTCGAGAAAAAGGATTTCAGCCGGTTTGATAATGCGGATATTCAGATCGCGCAACTTGCCCTGAAGAGAATGATAAAGCCCTTCGTGATGCAGGTCTCACGCCGGACTAGAAGAGGACGAAAAGGGGGAGCTATAGATCTCCCACGCGTCATGAGAAAAAGCCTAAGAACGGATGGTCTTCCTGTAGATTTGTTTCACAAAGAAAAAAAGAAAAGGCTCAAACGTTTGGTGATACTTGCGGATGTGAGCGGGTCTATGGATCGGTACGCCCGCTTTGTTATGCCGTTCATATTGGGATTAAGGGGTATTGGACCGAAGGCCGAAGTCTTTGTGTTTTCAACCTCTTTGACTTCCATCACTTTCGTGATCCGGCATCTGAGTCTCGACAAGGCCCTACAACGTATTGCAGGAGAGGTCCCTGATTGGTCGGGAGGAACGAGGATCGGTTATTCGCTTCACCAGTTCAACCGGGACTACGGCCGGAAGCTTGGCAGTCAAAGGACTGTTGCGGTTATCTTAAGTGACGGATGGGATCTCGGGGGAAAGGAACTCTTGCGTCGGGAGATGGCGGAACTGAGCCGAAAGGCTTATTGTATTGTATGGCTGAATCCTTTGGCTGGGGATGCGGAATATGGTCCTGTTTGTCACGGGATGAGGATTGCGCTTCCTTTTGTTGATTATTTTTTACCGGTTGACAATCTTACGAGCCTAAAGCGTGTAGGGCGAGTACTGTCAAGGGTTATGGCCCAGTAATATATTAACCCCCGTCCTCTTCAATTAATTTCACTCCCTCAGGAATCGCAAAACGGAAAAAGTCCTTTTTAAAAGCCTCTTTCACGGCGAGGGTCCCGAGAGTGAAGCGCGTTATACTGCCTAACTGATTGCAGATATCCAGGACCCGGATGTCGTATGTGGGTGTCACCGTGATACGCAATCGATCAATGTCTTGCCAGGGTGGGTCCGGTTTGAGTTGAATCAGGTATTCCCCCTCGTCGTTCTGGTCAAAAATTCCAACCTTGAATCGTTTCTCCAGCTGTGTAAACCCCCGGAATATATCGCTTAAAAGATCTAATTCCTTGCCGAATTGCTCGGAAGGATATTTGTAGGCACTTTTTTTGTCAGGGATGTACCACCAGAGAGTTTCTCCATTGGTTATAATGGTCTCGGGTTTCGGGGTTTCCTGCTCAAGTCTCAAAAAATGGGGAGGCTTGAAATAGATATGCCCTGTGGCCAGATCCCCTCTGGCCTGGTCGCCTAACATAGACGTAGAGCGCGTGATGACCTCCCGCGTATACACTACGTCAAGGCCGGGGAGGTTACGGTATTTTTCATGTATGCCTTCAATAATACCTGACAACTTATCCCCGCCGGATGCAGGGCTCTGGCAAATAAGCAGCATGAAAGAAATAAAGAGCAGGTTTTTGTTGTTAATGCGTTTTATCATTTCAAATGCTCTTCCTTCCGTAAACCTCTCGCGCTCGAACGCCGTTCGAGGGGCCTACGATGCCGTCTTTTTCCATAGCCTCTATCATCCGGGCGGCCCGGTTGTAACCGACCCTGAGCTTGCGCTGTAACATGGAAATGGATGCCTGGCCCGTTTGAAGTACGATTTCCACGGCCTGGTCATATTTTTCGTCCAGATCCATTTCTTCATTTTCGGATGAGTCATCCCGGGTGATGTCGGTCAGAATGTTTGTATCATAATCCGGTTTTTGCTGATTTCTGATAAAGTCGGATATCCCCTTTGTCTCTTCTTCTGATACATATGCCCCATGGATCCTCATGATGCGACCGACTCCTGGCGGCATGAACAGCATGTCTCCCTCTCCTAAAAGCGTTTCAGCACCCATTGAATCGAGGATGGTCCTTGAGTCGACCCTCGAGGAGACCTGAAAGGAAATTCGAGCGGGGAAATTGGCCTTGATTATGCCCGTGAGTACGTCCACGGACGGCCTTTGTGTGGCAATAATAAGGTGTATCCCGGCGGCACGTGCCATCTGGGCCAGTCGTGTGATGGCCTCTTCCACGTCCCTGGAGGAGGCCATCATTAAGTCGGCCAGTTCATCTATAACGAGAATGATATAAGGCAGGGTCTTTTTCTTGGCGTTAACTTCGTCGGCCGATTCGGATTTTTGTTCCTTAAGAACCTTGCGGTTATAAGTGTTAATATTCCTTACGCCCCTATCAGACAGAAGCATATAGCGCCTTTCCATTTCCTCGACCGCCCATCTGAGCGCCTTTGTAGCTTCCTTGGGTTGTGTGACAACCGGGTGAAGAAGGTGAGGGATATCGTGATACACGGAAAGCTCAATCCTTTTTGGATCAATCATGAGAAAGCGGACGACGTCCGGCGATAACTTGAACAGGAGGCTGTTAATCATGGTGTTTATTGAAACGCTCTTGCCGGCACCGGTCGCCCCGGCCACGAGGAGATGAGGCATCTTGGTCAGATCTGTTACGTATGGGGCTCCGGTGATGTCTTTGCCTAAGGCTATTGGTAACTCGAATTTGGAATCATTGTAGGCGGTGCTTGATAGGATTTCCTTAAGAAACACCATTTCTCTCTGGTTATTGGGAATTTCGATACCTATCGCGGCTTTTCCCGGTATGGGTGCAACTATCCGGATACTTGACGCCCTTAAGGCCAGAGCGAGGTCGTCGGAGAGCCCCGCAACCTTGCTTATTTTAACGCCGGGTGCGGGTTTATATTCATACATGGTGATAACCGGTCCAGGAAGGATTTCAATGACCTCTCCTTCAACGCCGAAGTCCGCAAGCTTTTTTTCAACACGCCGGGCATTCATCTCCAGACTTTCTCTTTGAATTTCAGGAGGTTTTCTCTCGGGAGGGTCATTGAGAAGATCCAGTGACGGTAGCTTTAGTTCACCGGCCATATGCATAAAGGCGAAAGATTCCTGCTCAAGCTTTTTTTTGGGTTCAGGTTTGGGCTCAACAATAGTTACCTTTGGTTTTGATTTTATCTTTTTCCTGGCAAGGAGGGTTTTTCGGGCCCGTTTCTTGCGTTCTATCCTCTTTTGGACAATTTCCGTGCCATGCCTGAATACGCCAAGGACCCAAAGTCCTAACTTGGACAGGAGCCAGCCGAGGGAAAGGTGGGTCGCGGCCATGAGGGAGATGACGAAAACCGTAATGAGAAAGAGATAGGCGCCTGGTTCGTTTAGAAGATTCTTTCCAAGATCGGCCAGGAAAATACCCGCAAGACCACCGGCAATCATGCTACCACCTCTGAAGTACACGTCCTCTGGAAACTTCAGGCTTAAAATACCGCAGAAAGAGATAATCAGCGCAAGGGCGGAAATTGTACTCACAACGGGAGATGACACCGGGCGTCTTCTGAAGGAATTAAATGACAGGGCGAAGAGTATGACGACCACCCAGAAAGATGAAAATCCGAGCAGGAAAAATGTCGCACCGGCAAGGTGGGCCCCGACAGTGCCGAAGAAATTATTCGCCTTACCTACGGATCCTGTCACGTTCCAGAAAAGCTGATCCGCGGGGTAATAAGACAAAAGGCTTCCACCTAGAATAATCCCCACAAGCAGGAGAATGAGCCCTGGAATCTCCTTCCGGATGGGATGTTGTGGCTTTTTATGCTTACTGGTCTTGGATTTTGATTTACGGCTCAATGCGGCACCCTCGTAAAGATTTTGTGCTTTATACTAAAACAGGCATTTAACTATGACAACCTC